>JABFXB010000124.1 GCA_013361975.1 Dermatophilaceae bacterium | reverse complement strand
GGCCAGAGGAACGAGCCGTCCTCGTCGTCGCGACGGAACCAGTTGACGCCGAAGATGCGGGGCAGCTTCGCGGCATCCGCGCTCTTGCCGATCTCGAGCCAGTGGTTCATGTAGTCGCCGGCGTGGTAGCCGATGAAGGGCAGCATCGCCATCGGGTCGCGGCGCACGACGCCGACGGCCCCGGTGGCGGCGGCGGTCGTCTCGGACGAGAGGGTCGCGCCGATGAACGTGCCGTGGGTCCAGTCGCGCGACTCGTAGACGAGCGGCACGGTCGTCTTGCGGCGTCCGCCGAAGAGGATCGCGTCGATCGGCACGCCGTCGGGGTTGTCGTACTCCGGGGCGATCATCGGGCACTGCGACGCGGGCGTGCAGAAGCGGCTGTTCGGGTGGCTCGAGAGCGTGCCCGCCTTGCCGTCCTCGGGCGTCCACGAGTTGCCGTGCCAGTCGGTGAGGTGGGCCGGCGGCTCGTCGGTCATGCCCTCCCACCACACGTCGCCGTCGTCGGTGAGGGCGACGTTGGTGAAGACCGAGTTGCCCTTCTCGATGGTGGCCATCGCGTTGGGGTTGGTCGAGGCGCCGGTGCCGGGCGCGACGCCGAACAGCCCGAACTCCGGGTTGACGGCATACAGGCGCCCGTCCTCGCCGAAGCGCATCCAGGCGATGTCGTCGCCGACCATCTCGGCCTTCCAGCCGGGGATGGTGGGGGTGATCATCGCGAGGTTCGTCTTGCCGCAGGCCGACGGGAACGCGGCCGCGACGTAGTGGACCGAGCCCTTGGGCGAGGTGAGCTTGAGGATGAGCATGTGCTCGGCCATCCAGCCCTCGTCGCGGGCGATCGCGGACGCGATGCGCAGCGAGTAGCACTTCTTGCCGAGCAGGGCGTTGCCGCCGTAGCCGGAGCCGTAGCTCCAGATGGTGCGCTCCTCGGGGAAGTGGACGATGTACTTCGTGTCGGAGCACGGCCACGCGACGTCCGCCTGGCCGTCCGCGAGCGGGGCGCCGACCGAGTGCAGGGCGGGGACGTATGCCGCGTCGGTCTCCTCGATCTTGCGCAGCACCGCGTCGCCGCAGCGGGCCATGACGAGCATCGAGACGACGACGTAGGCCGAGTCGGTGATCTCGACGCCGAACATCGGGACCTTGGCGTCGAGGTGGCCCATGACGAACGGGATGACGTACATGGTGCGGCCCTGCATCGACCCGCGGTAGAGCTCGGTCATCCGAGCCTTCATCTCGTCAGGCGCCATCCAGTTGTTGGTGGGGCCGGCGTCCTTCTCGTCGACGGAGCAGATGTAGGTCCGGTCCTCCACGCGGGCGACGTCGGTCGGGTCGCTGGCGCAGTAGAAGGAGTTCGGCTTCTTCTCCTCGTTGAGCCGCACGAACGTGCCGGCCTCGACGAGCTGGTCGGTCAGCTCGGTCCACTCCTCCGGGGAGCCGGTGATCCAGCGGATGTCGCGCGGCTGGGTCAGCTCGGCGACCTGCTCGACCCACGCGGCCAGGCCCGCGTGCGTCGTGTGTGTCTGTTTCTCGTGGGTCGTGGTCAACTCGGGGCCCATCCCTTCGCGCGCGGTGCCGCCCGGCACCACGTCGTGCCGGTGTGAAGCTGCTCGGCAGGGTGGATCCTGGGCGAGCCCGGATCGGGCTGCAGGTGTCCACATGCTGAACAGATGACGTGATGACTTCAAGGTACGCGTCGGCGGGAGCGGCTTTGACCGCAAGCGGCGGCCGGAGCGGTGAGACGGCTCACAACCCCACGGCCGCGCAAGAAAACCGACGCCGCGCTGTCGGTTTCTTGCAGGATTTTCAGCATCCGACCGTGGGTGGATGTCCTGACGGGACAACCCGGCCGGACGGCATCCGCGGGAGGGGCGTGCTCCCTGCTTCCGAGGGTGCGCGAAGGGGTCGCGAAGGTCGATTTCGTGGAAGCGGACCGCAGGCGCTAAGGTAACTTCTCGTTCGCCCAGTGGCGCGGACGACGCACCCGTAGCTCAACGGATAGAGCATCTGACTACGGATCAGAAGGTTAGGGGTTCGAATCCCTTCGGGTGCACTCTGTGTTGAGACAGAAGCAGGAGGCTCCGGCCCGCGGAGACGCGGCCGGGGCCTCTTCTGTCGTCTGCCGCGCTCGTCCACCGGGTGTGCGGCAGGTCGGTGCCGCCGCCCCTCGCGTCTCATCCACAGTTGGCCTTGTGCACCAGGTCGATGAGGAGCAGCCGCTCGCCAGCGGCGCGTGACGACGCGGACGGTCGCGCGATGGTCGAACCTGGGTCGGGCGCTCTGCTGCTCACGCTTCGAGCGGGCTCCGGGCGGGGTGGGCGGCCCAGCGTCGGAGGTCCCGAAGAGGTGTGACCTTCGTCAAGCGGCAAGGTCAGGCGCTCAGGGCTCGTCGCGGTAGGGGTCGGTGATCTCGCGCAGCAGGGTGAGCGCCTCGCGTAGCTGGCGCATCCGCCGAGGGCCGAGGTGGGCCTCCCACTCCTTCTCGATGCGCTGCTCCTCGCCGCGGGCGACAGGCATGAGCGCCTTGGCCTTGTGGGTGAGGCGCACGAGGCGGGCGCGGCCGTCACGCGGGTCGGGAACGCGTTCGACGTAGCCGGCGGCCTCGAGTCGGTCGACGAGCGACGTGGCGGTCTGCTTCGTCACCTGGGCCTGCTCGGCGAGGTCGGTCAGCCGGGTTCCGTGCTCGCCGATGCGGGCGGCGACCCTCGCCTGGGCGAGCGTGATGTCGTCGATGCCCGCGTCCCGCATGGCCGCCACCACCCGGTTCTCGACGTCCCGCGCCGCGATGAACATGAGCAGGCCGACGAAGGGCTCGGGGGGCTCGGGCGGCGGGGAGGTCTCCGCGGGTTCAGCTGTCATCGCGCCTCTTGAACTAGTCAGTCAGTCGAACTATATTGATCAGTCTATCGAACTAGATGATAGCGAGGGTGAGGGCGATGGGCAGCAGACCGGCCGTGGTGGACCTCTGGTTCGACCC
>JABFXB010000513.1 GCA_013361975.1 Dermatophilaceae bacterium | reverse complement strand
CGTCACCGAGCGCACGCTCGTCATGGGCGTCGTCAACGTCACGCCCGACTCGTTCTCCGACGGCGGCGAGTGGTTCGAGCAGGACGCTGCCATCACGCACGGGCTCGAGGTCCTCGCCGCCGGCGCCGACATCGTCGACGTGGGCGGCGAGTCGACCCGACCGGGGGCCGAGCGACCGTCGGTCGACGAGGAGCTCCGGCGCGTCATCCCGGTCATCGAGGCGCTGAGCCGCGAGGGCGCAGTCGTGTCCATCGACACCATGCGGGCCGAAGTGGCCGGCGCCGCGGTCGACGCCGGCGCTGCCATCGTCAACGACGTCTCCGGCGGCCTCGCAGACCTCGACATGGTGCCGCTCGTGGCCGGTGCCGGCTGGCCGTTCGTCGCCATGCACTGGCGCGGACACAGCACCCTGATGCAGTCGCGCGCCGTCTACGGCAACGTCGTCGGCGAGGTGCTCGACGAGCTGTCGGCCCGTCGCGACGAGCTGCTCGAGGCGGGCATCGCCCCCGAGCGGCTCGTGCTCGACCCCGGCCTGGGCTTCGCCAAGACGGCCGCGCACAACTGGGAGCTCATGGCCGCCCTCCCGGCGCTGCACGGGCTGGGCCACCAGGTCCTGCTCGGGGCCTCACGCAAGACCTTCCTCGGGCGCCTCGGCCGCGGCGCCGACGAGGCTCCTCGACCGGCCGCCGACCGCGACGTCGAGACCACCGCCACCTCGGTGATGGCGGCGATGGCCGGGCTGTGGTGCGTGCGCGTGCACGACGTCGCCTCGACCGTGCGTGCGCTGTCGGTCGTGCAGGCGGCCCTCGACCACGTGCCGGCCGATGTGGAGGACTCCGACTGATGGCCGACCGCATCGTGCTGCAGGGCGTCTCCGCCCGCGGCAACCACGGCGTGCTCGACTTCGAGAAGCGCGACGGCCAGACGTTCGTCGTCGACGTGACGATGGTGTGCGACCTCGAGCCGGCCGGGCGCACCGACGCCCTCGCCGCGACGGTCGACTACGCCGAGGTGGCCGCCGACGTCGTCGCGCGCATCACCGGTCCGTCGTTCGACCTCATCGAGCGCCTGGCCGAGGTCATCGCCGACGACGTGCTGCGGCACGACCTCGTCGAGCGGGTGGAGGTCGTCGTGCACAAGCCCGAGGCGCCCGTCGGCCAGCCGTTCAACGACGTGCAGGTGCGCCTCGAACGCACCAACGCAGCCCACGTCGTCATCGCCCTCGGCACGAACCTCGGCGACCGTGGCCAGACCCTCGTCGACGCCGTCGCCTCCCTCACCGCGCTGCCGGGCCTCACGGTGACGGCGGTCTCCGACATCGTCGCGACCGACCCGGTCGGCGGACCCGAGCAGCCCGAGTACCTCAACGCGGTCGTCGTGGCGCGCTCGCTGCTGCACCCGCACGACCTGCTGGCCGAGCTGCACCGCATCGAGTCCGAGCACGGTCGCACCCGCGAGATCCACTGGGGTGCAAGGACGCTCGACCTCGACCTGATCCAGTACGGCCAGCCCGGCGGTCACCGCGAGGTCGTCAGTGACGACCCCGACCTGACCCTCCCGCACCCGAGGGCGCACGAGCGGGCCTTCGTGCTCGTGCCGTGGAACGACGCCGACCCGAAGGCCACGCTGCGGGTCGACCCCGGGCCCGACGGCATACGCCCGGTGACCGACCTCCTCGGCGACCTCGACCGCTCGGGCGTGCGCGCCGGTCCCCGGTGGGAGCAGCAGTGAGACCCCACGCCGGCGTGCGCGCCACGACCCTCGTCCTCGCGGCCGTCGCCATGACGGTGCTCACCTGGTTGGTGCTGCGACTGATGTCGTCGGGTGGCAGCTCCGTGCCCGAGCCCGGCTGGGTCGGGGCGGCGGCGATGCTCTTCCTCGGTGGCGGCCTGCTCGTCGCCGGCCGGCAGGTGCGCAAGGTGCGCGACGGCTCACCCAACCCGGCGATCACCCCGCTGCGGGCCGCCCGCACGCTCGTGCTCGGCCAGGCCGGGGCGCTCACCGGCTCCGTGCTGATCGGCTGGTACCTCGCGAACGTGCTCGTGCTGCTGCCCGACGCAGACGTCGACTCCCAGCGTGGCCGCATCTGGCCGTTCCTGCTGCACGCCCTCGTCGCGCTGCTGCTGGCCGTCGCGGGCATGGTCGTCCAGGCCTGGTGCCGGCTGCGTCCCCGCGACGACGAGGACGACGACACCGACCGCGCCTGAGCGCCGACTGCCCGCGCCTGCTTCGGTCGGGCGAAAGGGGCTTCGAACCGGTGCCAGGTGGCCTGACCCGTGCCGCATGGCCGAGCTGGGACCGTCTCGCCGGAACGAACCGACCGCCTGCGGTGTCATCCATGACATGGGACCTCTGGGGGCACGTGCACGCACCGCAGGCCGCACCACGCGGTGGGCCGTCGCGCTCGCGATGGGAGCCGGGCTGCTCGCCGGCTGCGCGGCCGTGGGACCGGGCGGACCGGGCGGCTCGACTGGCTCGGGTGGCTCGGGTGGCTCGGGCGGCGTGACGAGCGTCCCGGTGCGCGACGACGTCGGCACGGCTCCCGCGCCCCGCGGCGCACGAACGGACCCCCTGCCGGTCAGCCCCTCGTCGGCGGAGTTCGCCGCCCGGGCACGCGTGGTGGCCGAGGCCGTGCGCCGCACCGGTCTGCCCACGCCCCCGACCCAGCCGGTGCTCCTGTCGGGCTGGGCCCTCGACGAGGGCTTCGACACGAGCGAGCAGAAGTTCGCCTGGATGTACGGCCAGGTCACGTTCCGGGCGAACGTCGACGTGGATGCGGTGGGCAACGGCACCCTCAGGCTGCCCGACGGGGACAGCCGGCCCGTCGACGTCATCGGGGTTCGCCCGGCCCTCGACCGCGCCCTCGAGGGCGCGCTCGGCAGCCCCCGGCCGTGCGACGGCGTCGCGGCAGCGAAGTGCCGGCTCGTCGTGTCCAGGGCGGTGCTCGCCGAGGCGAAGGTGCGCACGGTCCAGGGGC
>JABFXB010000317.1 GCA_013361975.1 Dermatophilaceae bacterium | reverse complement strand
TACAACGCCGGTCGCGCCTCCGCGCGCCTGGCCACCTTCGACGCCAACGAGTACGACGCGACGGGCGCCCAGACGAACTCCACGACGATCGTGCTTCGCTCGGGCGCCACGCCGATCACGCGTCCGAACGGGTCGGGCGCCGGCAAGAACCTGCTGCACGGCGCCGGCAACAACCCGCTGGTCACCTTCGCGCGGTCCTCGTCGGCCAACAACGCCGCCGAGACCAGCGACGGCCTGTGGATGTTCCCGTTCGCCAAGGACACCCTGGCGATGGGGACGCGCAAGGCGGGCAGCAACGCCCCGGCGTCCCTGACGGGGGACCAGATCGTGTCGATCTACAAGGGCGACGTCACCGACTGGTCGGCTGTCGGCGGCACCGCAGGCACGATCAAGCCCCTGATCCCGCAGGCCGGCTCGGGCACGCGAAACTTCTTCCTCGCGCAGCTCAAGAAGCTCAACGGCGGCGTCGACGTCGTGCTGGGCTCTGCCGTCACCGAGACGCAGGAGCACAGCGACAAGGACATCAAGGACAACCCGCTCGCGGTTGCGCCCTTCTCGGTCGGCCGTGCCCGTCTGGTCGGTACGGTGGCCATCGAGACCGGCTGGGATGCAGCGAGGGCGGTCTACAACGTCGTGCGCGACGCCGATCGGACCACCCCCAGCATCCAGGCGATCTTCGGCACGAGCGGTTTCGTGTGCTCCCCGCAGGCCAAGCCGCTCATCTCCGCCGGTGGGCTCGACCAGCTCGCCTCGACCACCGACGGCGGCGTGTGCGGTGAGGCCACCCAGACCGCCACGTCGAACCTGACGACGAGCACCAAGACCGTCCAGGCGACCACCACGACGCTGACGGCGACGAACGGTTCCGCTGCACACACGGCGAACCTGCGTGCCACCGTCACGGCGGGCTCAGCCGCCGCGCAGGGCACGGTCGCCTTCTTCGAAGGCGCCAACAAGGTGGGCGAGCGGGCTCTGTCGTCCGGGGTCGCGGCCCTCACCCTCTCGAGCGTCACGCCCGGTAGCCACGCCTACACGGCGACGTACACGCCCGCCGCCGGCTCGACCTTCCTCAGCTCGAAGTCCACGACGGCGACCGTCGCAGTCCTTCCCTCGATGGTCACGCTCGCGCAGACGCGAATCCTCGACACCCGGACGGGTCTCGGTGCCCCGAAGGCACGCCTCGCGGCCAACACGACGCTGCGCCTGCAGGTCGCCGGCCGGGGCGGGGTTCCTGCGACCGGCGCGACGGCAGTCGTCCTCAACCTCACGGCGAGTGGCTCCTCGGCCGCAGGGCAGGTGACGGCCTGGCCCTCGGGCGCTGTCCAGCCCGGGGCTGCCAACCTCCAGTTCGCTGCTGCCCAGACGGTTCCCAACCAGGTCATCGTCAGGGTCGGTTCGGACGGCAAGGTCAACCTTCGCACCTCCGCGGCGGCGCACCTGGCCGTCAACGTCTCGGCGTACTTCCCCAGCCGCACCACCTTCAGGCCGGTCGGCCCGGCACGGGTCATGGACACCCGCACCGGCCTCGGCGCGCCCAAGGCGATGATCCCGGCCGGGGGCCGCGTGGACGTCGCGGTTCTCGGGCGCGGAGGCGTGCCCACCACCGGAGTCGGCGCAGTCGTCATGAACGTGACCGCGGTGCCGAAGACGTCCGGCTACCTGACCGTGTGGCGCACCGGCGCTGCCAAGCCGAGCACGATCAACCTGAGCATGGTCGCGGCGCGTGCGACCTCCGGCCTCACCATCGCGAAGGTGGGCACCGGCGGCAAGGTCAGCATCGGTGTCAGCGGCGCCTCCAACGTCTTCGCCGACGTCGTCGGCTACTTCCCGGTGGGCTCCGGCTCCGGCTACGTCGCGCTCGACGCGGCGCGGATCAAGGACACCCGGGTGTCGGGTCTTGGCCCGCAGGTAGGCGCCGGCAAGGTCGTCTCCGTCCTGGTCCGTGGCGTGGGTCGCGTGCCGGCCGGAGCCACCTCCGTGATGCTCAACGTGACGACGATCAAGGGCACGACGGCCGGTGCCGTGACCGTCTACCCGTCGGGCACCACCCGGCCCAACGCGCCGTTGGTCAACGTGGTCCCGAAGTACTCGTCCAGCAACTCGCTGATCGCCCGCATCGGCAAGGACGGCCGGATCAACGTCTACACGACGTCGGCGACCGACCTCCTGCTCGACGTGCAGGGCTACTTCACCGAGTGACACCGCGGTCGGACGCCCGCGTCGCCGCGGGCGTCCGACCGACGGGCGTCGGGGGGAGGGGTGGACCCACCCCGCGACGCCCCTTTGCCACTGGCCCTCCCACACCGGCCCTCCCACACCGGCCCCACGACCCAACCCTCACACCCTGCACGACGACGGAGAACACGATGCCCCTTGACGACACGACCGTGCTGCCGGCGGTGCCCGACCTGGGCGACGCGCTGCTCGACGCTCCAGAGCTTCCCGCCGTGTCGGACGCCGTGCCCGGTGCCCTCGAGGGTCGCGACGTGTCGGCCTGGTTCGGCTCCCACAAGGTGCTCGACCGCGTGTCCCTGCACATGCAGGCCGGACGCATCACGGCACTCATCGGCCCGTCCGGCTGCGGCAAGTCCACCTTCCTGCGCATCCTCAACCGGATGCACGAGCTCGTCCCCTCCGCGGCCATGGCCGGTGAGGTGCTGCTCGACGGCGAGGACATCTACGACCCCCAGAAGCGCCTCATCGACGCGCGACGCTCGATCGGCATGGTCTTCCAGAAGCCGAATCCCTTCCCCGCCATGTCGATCCGAGACAACGTGACCGCGGGCCTCAAGCTCACCGGCACCCGGGCCAGCTCCTCGGTCAAGGACCACCTCGTCGAGGACTGCCTGACGCGCGCCGGCCTCTGGACCGAGGTGCGTGACCGGCTGGACGCGCCCGGAGGCGGCCTGTCGGGAGGTCAGCAGCAGCGGTTGTGCATCGCGCGGTCGCTCGCCGTCCGGCCCCGGGTGCTGCTCATGGACGAACCGTGCTCGGCGCTCGACCCCACCTCGACACGCGTCATCGAGGAGACGATGCGTGAGCTCGCCGAACAGGTCACCATCGTCATCGTGACCCACAACATGCAGCAGGCGGCCCGCGTCTCCGACCACTGCGCCTTCTTCCTCGCCGCCCAGGGGACCCCCGGCGGCATCGTCGAGCACGGCGACACGTACTCGATGTTCAACCACCCCCAGGACCAGCGCACCTCGGACTACGTCAACGGCCGGTTCGGCTGAGATGGCGGCACGTCGTGGCGGACGCACGCGATCCGTCCCGGTGGCCGGCCTGGTTCTCGGCATGGCCTTCCTGGCCACCTCGTGGCTCGCCGGCCACAGATCCGGGGCACCCGTGGAGGTGCCCACGAGCTCGCTCGTCGACGTCGTGGACACGGCGGCCCTGACGGTGCCCGCGGCGCGGCCAGACGGCAGGTCCGGCACACCCGGGGCGAGGGGCGCAACGGCCGCACGAGGTCGAGCCTCCTCGGTGGTGAACCCCGATCCGCGCTGGGTCACGCGTACGGCGGAGCGCACCGGCATCCCGGCCGTCGCGGTCCGTGCCTACGGACGTGCCTCGATCCTCGCAGCCCGACAGCTGCCCACGTGCCACCTCGGCTGGACCACGCTCGCGGGCGTCGGCCTCGTCGAGTCCGCCCACGGGACGGTCGGCGGTGCCGCGCTGCTGCCCGACGGCACGAGCTCGCGACCCATCATCGGGCCGGCGCTCGACGGGACCGACGGCGTCGCCGCCATCCGTTCGGACGCGGCCGGGCGCCGCTGGCACGGTGACGAGTCGTGGGACCACGCCGTCGGGCCGATGCAGTTCCTGTCGTCGTCGTGGGAGCGCTTCGGCGCCGATGCGGACGGGGACGGCGTCGCCGACCCGACCGACCTCGACGACGCGGCCTGGGGCGCAGCCCGGCACCTGTGCTCGGGAGGCGTCGACCTGCGTCGCGGGCCGGACTGGACCCGGGCCGTGCTGGGCTACAACGACTCGGACGCCTACCTGCGCAGTGTCCTGAGCGCGGCCCTGCTCGCCGCCCGGAGGTAGCCGCCGGCCTGCTGCTGCGGCTGCACGCCAGCGCGCCGGGCACGCGAACGCGCCGGGCTCCCGGGTCGGTGGACCCGGGAGCCCGGCGCGACGGCATACGCCCGGGTGGGGCGTCAGCCGCGGGTGCGACCCAGCGCCGGCTCGCTGACGGAGGGGTGACCGGTCTCGAGGTGTCCTGCGAACGCGCGCAGGAACGGGGTGCCGTCGGCGACGACGGTGAGGTCGTACCAGCCGCCGGTGCCGGACGCGTCGACCACGACCGGGCGAGCACCGACGACCGTGCGCCCGCCGTACGCGTTCTCGACGGCCACCGTGGTGCCGCGCGGGGCGTGGACGGCGACCGACAGCCGCTGGCTGCTGCCGAGCCGGGTCACCTGCACGCGGACCCGGTCGGTGCCGGCGTGGCCGGCGTAGCGGCGGAAGAAGCCGTTCGGGCCGTGCAGGTGGATGTCGTAGTCGCCGGTGACCGGCCAGGTCGCCCGCAGCTCGTCACCCGCCCCGACGGTGTAGCTGTGCGGCGCGCCGGCCGGCTCGACGAGGCGGGCCTGCAGGTGCGCACCGCGACGGCCGCGGTTGTCCAGGTCGACGGTGATCGCCCCGGACGTCGGCTCCTCCCGGACGTCGAGGTCGTACGGTGTGGGACGGGCCGGCCGCGTCCCGGGCTCCTGCGCGGGCATGGTGCCCTTCGCCGGCGGGGTGGGGCGGTACGACGGGTGGCGCTTGTCGTCGAAAGGCTTCCAGCTCGTCGTGCTCGGCAGGCTCGGCACCTTCTCGACGGTGCGGGAGAAGTCGAACGCCGACGTGAGGTCGCCGGTGACGGCGCGCCGCCACGGCGTGATGTTGGGCTCCTTGACGCCGAAGCGCGTCTCCATCAGGCGGATGACGGACGTGTGGTCGAACGTCTCGGACGCCACCCACCCGCCGGTGCTCCACGGCGACACGACGAACATCGGCACGCGCGGGCCCATGCCGTACGAGCCGGGCCCGTGCTGGCCGTCGTAGAACTCGTTGTCCGTCGGCACCGTCGAGGCGCCGGGAATGACAGGGGAGTTCGCGTGCGGCGGCACGAGGTGGTCGAAGAAGCCGTCGTTCTCGTCGTACGTGATGAGCAGGATGGTCTTGGCCCACACCTCGGGGTTCGAGGTGAGCGTGTCGAGGACCTTGGAGATGTACCAGGCGCCGTAGTTCGTCGGCCAGTTGGAGTGCTCGCTGAAGGCCTCCGGGGCGGCGATGTAGCTGACCGAGGGCAGCTGGCCGGACTGGACGTCACGGCGCAGCAGCTCGAAGTAGTCCTGCCCGTCCCGCGCCTTGGTGCCGCGACGAGCCTTCTCGTACAGGGCGTTTCCCGGAGCAGCGTTGCGGTAGCTGTTGAAGTAGAGCAGCGAGTTGTCGCCGTAGTTGCCGATGTAGGGGTCGGACGTCCAGCCCCACGAGCCGGCCGCGTCGAGCCCGGTGCCCTCGTCCTGGTAGACCTTCCACGAGACGCCGGCCTGCTCGAGGCGCTCGGGGTAGGTGCGCCAGTCGTAGCCGAGCTCGTCGTTGTAGAGGACCGGGCCCCCGCCCTTGCCGTCGTTGCCGGTCCAGCCCGACCACAGGTAGTAGCGGTTGGGGTCGGTGTTGCCGATGAAGGAGCAGTAGTACGCGTCGCACACGGTGAACGCGTCGGCGAGCGCGTAGTGGAAGGCCGCGTCCTCACGCTCGAGGTATGCCATCGTCGTCGTCCCCTTCGCCGGCACCCACCCGTCGTAGTGGCCCTTGTTCACGGCCGCCTGGCCGTCGGTCCAGCTGTGCGGGAGGCCCTCGAGGAAGGCCGCGCCGAGGTCGTCGACGCTCGGGTGGAACGGCAGGACGTCGCGCGTGCCGTCGGACTGGTGCCAGACGTTGCGGCCGCTCGGGAGCTGGACGGGGTGCGGGTCACCGAAGCCCCGGACGCCGCGGAGGCTTCCGAGGTAGTGCTCGAAGGACCGGTTCTCCTGCATGAGGACGACGATGTGCTCGACGTCCTTGATCGTGCCGGTGGCGCGGTTGGCCGGGATGGAGGCGGCGCGGGCGATGCTGTCGCCGAGCATCGTGGCCGCAGTGGCGCCGCCGGCGATCTGGAGGAAGCGGCGCCTGTCGAGGTTGACCATGAGATCTCCTGGGGGAGTCGGGTTTTCGGAGAGTGCAGGGAGCAGGGGTGGTGCAGCGTCAGCGGGGCGCGTACGCCTTGGGCAGGCGCATGCCGCGGTCGGCCATGAGCTGGCGGACGCGGTTCGGATAGTTCGTGATGATGCCGTCGACGCCCATGTCGATGAGCGCGCTCACGGTGGCGAGGTCGTCGCACGTCCAGGGGACGACCTTGAGGCCGCGCTCGTGGGCGGCGCGGATCATCGCCGCGTCGGGGTAGAAGCGGAAGCCGGCGTCGCCGACCTTGCCGTTCTGCGGGAAGCCGTAGTTGGGCGAGAGCGCCGTGAGGCCCGGGACGGCCGCGGCCGCGGTGCGCACGAAGTCGCCGCCGAAGTCGTCGGCGTCGACACCGCCGAGCCACGGCGAGGCACCCGGCTTGCCGACCTGGAGGAAGTCGTAGTTGGTCAGGGCCACGAGCGGCCACGTCGGCGCGAGGCGGTGCATCTCGTTGAGTGCGCCCCAGTCGAACGACTGGATCGTCACCTGGTCCTCGATGCCCGACGCGTGGATCTCCTCGAAGACCCGGCGCACGAAGAGCGCTCGCGGCGCGGTCTGCTCGGGGGCGCCGGCCTCGACCTTGGTCTCGATGTTGAGCGTGACCTGCTTGGCGTCGTAGGCCTTGACGAGGTTCAGCACGTCCTTGAGCTCGACCATCCGGAAGCCGTGGACCTGCTCCTGCTCGGGGAAGCCGGGCAGCTGCTGGTAGCCGCAGTCCATCGTCTTGATCTGGGCCAGCGTGAGGTCCTTGATGTATTTGCCGACGTAGGGGTACATCGGGTCACCGGCCGTGACCGGCGCGGTGTCGCGGCACTTCTGGGCGCTGATCCGGCGGTCGTGGTTGACGACGACCTTCTCGTCCTTGGTCACCTGCGTGTCGAGCTCGAGCGTGGTCACACCGAGGCGCATGGCCTTGCCGAAGCCCTCGAGCGACTCCTCGGTGGTCATGCCGATGCCACCGCGGTGTGCCTGCAGGTCGAAGTGCGTCTTCTGCGGCAGGACGGGGCCGGGCGGGCTAGCGGCCTCGCCGGCGCTCGCGGGGGCAGCGACGGCGCCGGCGGCGAGAGGGGCGGCCAGGGCCACGGAGGCCACGGCGGTGAGGAGGTTGCGGAGCTGCATCAGAGGTCCTCTGGGGTGGTGGGGTTCTGGCCTCTCGACGCTAGGGACGCCGCCGCGGGCCGTGGTGCCCGCGACGTGGCGTCGCCGTGAACCCTTGCCGAACCCTCACCGACGGGACGAACCGGACACCGGAGGCGTCCTGCGGCGAGTGCACCCGGTGTTCACCCGGCGGCGATACGTTCACGGTGGTGCCCGCGTCGCCCGGGCGTCGACCTCGTGAGGAGTACGCGTGTTGGACCCTTTGCTGGCCGGTGGACGTGCCGCCCCACCGCGGACGCTGGTGGACGTGCTCGCCGACGTGACGGCCCGGCACCCCGACGCGCCGGCCCTCGACGACACCCGCACCGTCCTCACCTACGCGCAGCTGAGCGAGCAGGCCGTGCGGATGGCCGGCGAGCTGGTCGGCGCCGGCGTCCGCCGGGGTGACCGGGTCGGGGTGCGGGTGCCCTCCGGCACCATCGACCTGTACGTGGCGATCCTCGGCATCCTGCACGCCGGAGCGGCCTACGTCCCGGTCGACGTGGACGACCCGCAGGAGCGCGCAGACCTCGTCTTCTCCGAGGCGACCGTGGCGGCAGTCGTGGGCGCCAAACGCCAGATCTCGGTGGCGGGAGCGAAGGGCCTGCGCCCGGCGGCCAGGCCGACCCCCGCCGAACTGCCCGACGTCACGCCTGGGGACGACGCCTGGGTGATCTTCACCTCGGGGTCCACCGGGGTGCCCAAGGGCGTGGCGGTGTCGCACCGGTCGGCCGCGGCGTTCGTCGACGCCGAGTCGCGGATGTTCCTGCAGGACAACCCGATCGGTCCCGGCGACCGGGTGCTCGCTGGCCTCTCCGTGGCCTTCGACGCCTCCTGCGAGGAGATGTGGCTCGCCTGGGGTCACGGCGCCTGCCTGGTCCCCGCCCCCCGCAGTCTCGTCCGCACCGGCATGGACCTCGGTCCGTGGCTCGTGGCGCAGGACGTGACGGTCGTGTCGACCGTCCCGACCCTGGCGGCCCTCTGGCCGGCCGAGGCGCTCGAGCCGGTGCGCCTGCTCATCTTCGGCGGTGAGGCCTGCCCGCCCGATCTCGCGGCCCGCCTCGTCGCCCCGGACCGCGAGGTCTGGAACACCTACGGCCCGACCGAGGCGACCGTCGTCGCCTGCGGCGCCCGGCTCGACGGGAGCCTGCCCATCCGCATCGGGCTGCCCCTCGACGGCTGGGACCTCGCCGTCGTCGGCCCCGACGGGCAGCCGGTGCCGCCGGGGGAGACGGGGCAGCTGATCATCGGCGGCGTCGGGCTGGCCCGCTACCTCGACCCCGCGAAGGACGCGGAGAAGTACGCGCCGATGCCCACCCTGGGGTGGAAGCGCGCCTACCGGTCGGGCGACCTGGTCGTGAACGACCCCGAGGGGCTGGTGTTCGTCGGCCGGGCCGACGAGCAGGTCAAGCTCGGTGGGCGCCGGATCGAGCTCGGCGAGGTGGACGCCGCCCTCCAGGGGTTGCCCGGGGTGACGGGCGCCGCGGCGGCAGTCAAGACGACCACGGCCGGCACGCAGGTCCTCGTCGGCTACGTCGTCCCCGAGGACCCCGATGCCTTCGACCGCACCGACGCGCTCGCCAGGCTGCACGAGGAGCTCCCCGCGGCCCTCGTCCCCGTGCTCGCGGTGACGGACTCCCTGCCGACGCGCACCTCCGGCAAGGTGGACCGCGCGGCCCTGCCGTGGCCGCTGCCCGGCGCCGCGGACGACGAGCCCAGCACCCTGACCGGCACGGCCGCGTGGCTGGCGAGCAGCTGGGCCGCGGTGCTCGGCACCGACGTGCGCTCGGAGGACGCCGACTTCTTCGACCACGGCGGCGGCAGCCTGTCGTCGGCGCAGCTCGTCTCCATCGTGCGCAAGCGCTACCCGACCGTCACCGTGGCCGACATCCACGCCCACCCGCGGCTCGGGGCGCAGGCGGAGCTGCTCGAGACCATGGTGCCGGCCGAGGGCTCCGGCGTCGGTCGCACGGTGCGTCGCATCCCACGACTCAGCCAGCTCGTGCAGACCCTCGTCTCCGTGGTGCTGCTCACCGTCAAGGGACTCCAGTGGCTGGTGGCCTTCGCGACCCTCACCGAGCTGGGCCGTCTCGCAGGCCTCGTCCCCTGGTCGGTGCCCGTCTCGTGGTGGGCCCTGGCCGTCGGCTGGCTCGCGTTCATCACCCCGCTCGGACGGATGGGCCTGTCGGCGCTCGCTGCCCGGCTGCTGCTCGCCGGCCTCAAGCCCGGCACCTACCCCCGCGGAGGTGCGGTGCAGACGCGGCTCTGGGCCGCCGAGCGGTTCGCCGACGCGATGGGCGCCATCACGATGGCCGGCGCCCCGTGGATCGTCTACTACGCCAAGCTCCTCGGCGCCTCGATCGGCCCGGGTGTCGACCTGCACTCCGTGCCGCCCGTCACCGGCATGCTCTCCATCGGCGCCGGAGCCAGCATCGAGCCCGAGGTCGACCTCTCCGGCTACTGGATCGACGGCGACATGGTGCACGTCGGGCCCGTCCACATCGGACGTGACGCCGTCGTCGGCGCACGCAGCACGATCGGCCCCGACGTCCACATCGGCCGCGAGGCCGTGGTCGAGGCCGGCTCCACGGTGCTCCGGTCCGTGAGACCCGGCCGTGTCGTCGCCGGCTCTCCGGCGGAGCGGGTCGACCGGCCGAGCCACGCGACGTGGCCCGTCGAGCGCCCGCCGAACGCCCCGGCCTGGGTCGCCGTGTACGGGCTCTCCGGGGTGTTCCTCTCGGTCCTGCCCTTCCTCGCCCTGCTGCCCGGCGTCGCGCTCGTCGGGGGAGCGGTCGCCGGAGCCGGCAGTGGCACGCAAGCCGCGGCGACGGCATACGCGGCAGTGCCCGTCGTGACGCTGCTCGGACTCGCCACCCTCGCGCTGCTCACCATCGTGCTCGTGCGCCTGCTCGGTCTGGGACTGCGCGAAGGCTTCTACCCGGTGCGCAGCCGCGTCGGGTGGCAGGTCTGGGCCACCGAGCGGCTGCTCGACCAGGCCCGCACGCTCCTCTTCCCCATCTACGCGAGCCTCGTCACCCCGACCTGGTTGCGAGCACTGGGCGCACGCGTCGGACGTGACGTCGAGGCCTCCACGGTGCTCCTCCTGCCCTCGATGACGACCGTCGCCGACGGCGCGTTCCTCGCCGACGACACGATGGTCGCCGGCTACGAGCTCGCCCACGGGTGGGTGCGCATCGCGCCGGCGAAGATCGGCAAGCGCGCCTTCCTCGGCAACAGCGGCATGGCCGCACCCGGCCGGCGCGTGCCGAAGCACGGCCTCGTCGCCGTGCTCTCCGCGGCACCCCAGAAGTCCAAGGCGGGATCGAGCTGGCTCGGCAGCCCGCCGGTCCGCCTACGCCGTCCCCCGCAGGGCTCGGACGACGAGCGGACGTTCGCTCCGCCCTTGCGGCTCAAGGTGGTTCGCGGACTGGTCGAACTCTGCCGCATCGCCCCCGTCATGGTCACCGTCGCCATCGCGGTGACCGTTCTCGTCGCCCTCGGGTGGCTGACGTCCACCGTCGGGCTCCTCGGCGCCGCCCTGCTCGGCGGGGTCGTGCTCGCGGCCGCCGGCGCCGTCGCGGCTGCCGTCACGACCCTGGCGAAGTGGACGGTCGTGGGCCGCATCCGTGCCGTGGAGCACCCGCTGTGGAGCCCCTTTGTCTGGCGCAACGAGGTCGTCGACACCTTCGTCGAGATGGTCGCCGGCCCGTGGTTCGCCTGGACGGCGACCGGCACCCCCGCCATCAACGTGTGGCTGCGCACCCTCGGCGCGAGGATCGGCCACGGCGTCTGGTGCGAGACGTACTGGCTGCCCGAGGCCGACCTCGTCACCCTCGGCGACGGCGTCACGGTCAACCGGGGCTGCGTCCTCCAGACCCACCTGTTCCATGATCGAATCATGAGCATGGACACGGTCACGCTCGAGGACGGCGCCACGCTCGGACCCAACGGGGTCATCCTCCCCGCCGCGACGATCGGCAACGGCGCCACGGTCGGACCGGGGTCGCTCGTGCTGCGCGGTGAGGCGGTGCCTGACGGCACGCGCTGGACGGGCAACCCGATCGCGCCGTGGGCGGGTGGCGCCTCGCAGGTGGACCCACAGGCGCAGCCGGCCGACACGGCCGGGAGCCTCACCTGATGGGTGGTGGCGTCACCCACGAGGCCCCCGCGCTCGCCGACCCGTACACCCCCGACCGGGGCGACCCGGCATACGTCGTCACCCACTACGACCTTGAGCTCGACTACAAGGTGTCGAGCAACCGCCTCTCCGGGCGGGCGGTGCTCGACGTGCGCGTCGCCGACGACACCAGGCGGCTCGTCGTCGACCTCGTGGGGCTCCGCATCAGCAAGGTCTCGGTCGGCGGCGCCCCGGCCCGCTGGGCCCACCGCGGCGGCCGCGTCGTCGTGACGCCGTCGGCCCCGCTGACGCGTGGCGAGCGCACCCAGGTGGCGATCACGTATGCCGGCACGCCCGGTCCCGTGTCGACGCGCTGGGGCGACGTCGGCTGGGAGGAGCTCACCGAGGGCGCCCTGGTGGCGGCCCAGCCCAACGGGGCCCCGACGTGGTTCCCGTGCAACGACCACCCGCGCAACAAGGCGACCTACCGCCTGTCGTTCGAGTGCGACTCGCCCTTCGACGTGGTCGCGACCGGGGCGCTCGTCTCGACCCGGGTGCGCGGCAGCCGCACCCGGCGGGTGTTCGTGCAGGACGTGCCGATGGCCACCTACCTGGCGACGGTGCACGTCGGCCGCTACGTGCACCGCGACCTCGGGCCCGCCGCCGTGCCGGTGACGGTCGCGCTGCCGGCCGCGTGCGAGCGTCCGGTGATGCACGACCTCGCCCGGCTGCCCCAGATGACGTTCCACTTCGGCGAGCTGTTCGGCGACTACCCGTTCGACGACTACACCGTGGTCGTCACCGCGGACGACCTCGAGATCCCGCTCGAGGCGCACGGGCTCGCCACCTTCGGCCCGAACTGGCTCGACGGCAACCGCCGCCACGAGCGGCTCGTCGCGCACGAGCTGGCCCACCAGTGGTTCGGCAACAGCCTGACGACGCAGACGTGGGCCGACATCTGGCTCAACGAGGGGTTCGCCTGCTACGCCGAGTGGCTCTGGGCCGAGCACGCCGACGGCGTGTCCGCCCAC
>JABFXB010000051.1 GCA_013361975.1 Dermatophilaceae bacterium | reverse complement strand
GCCGCAGGCCGAGCACCGTCGCGGCCTCCGCCTCGAGCGCGAGGTCGGCGAGCACGTTGCGCATGAGGGGCTGCTCGACGAGCAGGGCCCCGAAGGCGCTCCGGTGCCGCGCGTGGTGGACCGCCCGCGCCACCGCGTCCCGCATCGTGGCGGTGGAGCCGAGCACGCAGTCGAGCCGGGTCGCGCCGACCATGTCGATGATGGTGCGCACGCCCCGACCCTCGTCACCGAGCCGGCTGCCCCACGTGCCGTCGAGCTCGACCTCGCTCGAGGCGTTGGAGTGGTTGCCGAGCTTGTCCTTGAGCCGCTGCAGGGCGAAGGCGTTGCGCGAGCCGTCGTCGAGGGCGCGCGGCACGACGAAGCAGGTGAGGCCGCCGGGCGCCTGCGCGAGCACGAGGAAGACGTCGCTCATCGGGGCCGAGCAGAACCACTTGTGGCCCGTGAGCCGGTACGTCTCGCCCGGCAGGGGACCACCGGGCGTCGGCACCGCCCGGGTCGTGTTGGCACGGACGTCCGAGCCGCCCTGCTTCTCGGTCATGCCCATGCCCGCGACTGCGCCCGACTTGGCGCCGACGGGCCGGATGCCGAAGTCGTAGGAACGGCTCGCGAGGGCGGGGAGCCAGCGGTCGCCCAGGGTGCGGTCGTGCCGCAGCGCCGAGCCGGCGGCATACGTCATCGAGACGGGACAGCCGTGCCCGGCCTCGACCCGCGACCACAGGACGAAGCCCGCCGCACGGCGCACGTGGGCGCCCGACCCCGCCGCGGCCAGCCACGGCTCGGCCGTCAGCCCGGCCCCGACCGCCTGCGTCATGAGCCAGTGCCACGAGGGGTGGAACTCCACCTCGTCGACGCGATGTCCCCGCGCGTCGTGCGTGCGCAGCACGGGTCGGTGGGCGTCCGCGAGCCGCCCGTGCTCCTGGGCCCGGTCGGACGCCGCCAGCAGGCCGAGCGGCGCCAGCTCAGCAGCGGCCGACGGGCCACCCCACCGCTCGACGCCCTCCGCGAGCGCCACGTCGTCGGCGTAGAAGTCCCCGCCGACGAAGGGCGGGGCCTGGTTGGTCACCTCGTGTGTGCTCACCCGCCGAGGGTAGGGCGCCGGCCGGACGTCACACCCGCGCCGCGCGTGTCGGACGGGTCACGTCGACGGCCCGCCCACCCGGCTAGATTCGTGGCGATGACGGTCAAGGAACGCGTACGCGCGGTGCTGACGCGGGTGCCCGGCGGGCTCGGCGCGGCGCGCCTGACCCTGCGGACCGTCGACGTCTGCCTCGACTACCGGGTGACCGGTCTCGCAGCCGAGGCGGCCTTCTTCATGCTGCTCTCGCTCCCGCCGCTCGTCCTCGGTCTCTTCGGAGGGCTCGGCTACATCAGCGCGTGGATCGGGCCCGAGAACGTGGCCCAGGTGGTCGCGACGATCCGCGAGTACGCCGCGCGCTTCCTCACGGAGAACAGCATCAGCCAGCTGCTCGTGCCCACCGTCGACGACGTCCTGCGCCGCGGACGACCGGAGATCGTGTCGCTCGGCTTCCTCCTGTCGCTGTGGTCGGGTTCCCGCGCGCTCAACGTCTTCCTCGACACCGTGTCGATCATGTACGGCCAGAAGGACGTCCGCGGCATCATCCGCCTCCGCGCCCTGAGCCTCGCCATCTACACCGTGAGCACGGTCGCCGGCATCGTGCTGCTGCCCCTGGTGCTGCTCGGTCCGGCGCTCGTCTCCGACTGGCTGCCCGAGGGCTTCGCGTTCCTGCGCTACCTCTACTGGCCCACCGTGCTGGTGCTGAGCGTCGTCGCGCTCACCACGCTCTACCACGTGGCGACGCCGCGGCGGGCGCCGTGGGTGCGGGACGTGCCCGGCGCCCTGCTGGCCCTCGCGATCTGGCTCGGCGCCAGCTACCTCGTGCGTGTCTCCCTCGAGGCGTCACTCGGCGGCACGACGATCTACGGGCCCCTGACCGCTCCCATCGTGCTGCTCATCTGGCTCTACTTCCTCGCCATCGCGATCCTCATCGGCGCGGGACTGAACGCCGCTTCGCGCACGCTGTGGCCCGTGCAGCTCGGCGAGCACGACCCGACGTCGGTCACCGACTGGATCGCCCGCCGACGAGCCGAGGACCGGCAGTACGCCCGGAGCCGGCCGAGCGAGCTGCAGCAGGCTGTCGAGCACGAGCTCGACGAGGGTGTCGCAGCCCCGACCGAGCAGGAGCGCGGGGTCGGTCGGTGACCCGCTGGACGGGCCCCGATCGGCCCACCGACGGCCGGTTTTGTGTCGCCCGGACCGATGGGCTAATGTCTACCTCGCACCGAGCGGAGAAGTTACACCGCTGGTGTTCCCGCGGACGTAGCTCAGTTGGTAGAGCGCAACCTTGCCAAGGTTGAGGTCGCCGGTTCGAGCCCGGTCGTCCGCTCGGAGGCAAAGATCCACTTGCCTTCCACGGTGGAGTGGCCGAGAGGCGAGGCAGCGGCCTGCAAAGCCGCGTACACGGGTTCAAATCCCGTCTCCACCTCGGTAGATCACCACCACAGCACGACCCACGGGCGATTGGCGCAGCGGTAGCGCGCTTCCTTGACACGGAAGAGGTCACTGGTTCAAACCCAGTATCGCCCACCACCACGAGACAGCCCCTGACCAGCGGAGACGCGGGTCGGGGGCTGTTCTGCTCATCCGACGTGGACCCCCTGGCCCCAGGGGGAGCGGTCGCTCAGCGGCGCAGCTCCATGCGGTTCTCGGGAGGCTCGTCGGCGGGCCACCCGTCGGGCACGCCCACGTCGACGAACCCGGCTCGCTCGTACGCGACGCGCGCTCGCGCGTTGTCGCTGCGCACCATGAGGAAGGTGGACCGGTCCTGGGCCCTGGCCCAGTCCACGACCGCGTCGATGAGCGCCCGGGCGGCCCCCAGGCCGCGCGCAGCCGGCGCCACCCACATCGAGATGAGCTCGACCTCGTCGCGACCGACGGGTTGGCCGCTCGCGACGCCGACGACACCTCCGGCGTCGCGGGCCAGCAGGGTGAGGGGCACGGTGGTCAGGCGGCGGCGCCACTGCTCGACCGGTGCGTCGACCCAGTCGGCGTGACGCGAGCCGAAGGCATCCGGCGCCTCCCACAGCGACGCGAGCCGCACCTCCCGGAACGACTGCCAGTCGTCGGGTCCGATCCGTGTGATGTCCACGCGGCTGAACCTAGCAAGGTGCCGCAGAACCAGCAGGGCGGCTGCGGGCGTCAGTCCTTGAGCGCGTGCACGTCGTACTGGGCGAGCTTGCGGTGGAGGGTCGCCCGGCTCATCCCAGCTCGACGGCAGCCATCTTCATCGTCCGCCAGGCCGGCGGGTACGTCGCCGAAGGACTCGGCCGTGAGGCACCAGGACCGGGCCGTGTGCTCCTCGTCGCCTCCTGATGCCGAACCCGCCTTCACGGGTCGGCCGGCCACCACCGCCACGAGTGACGCTGCCGCCGCGGCCGGCAGCACGTCGACGTTGCGCACCACCTCGCGTTCGTCCTGTGCGTGCAGTCGGCGGCCCCGATGCTGTCGTTCATCCCCGGGGCGTTCCCCGGGACGGCCGTGTTCTTCGGGGCCTCGTTCGCCTTCTGGCCGACGGTGATTGCCCTCGTCGTGGGAGCCTGCCTCGGGTGGGCCTCCGGGATCCTGGGGGAGCGCATCCAGAAGGCCGTCGACGGCAGGGCCACACCACCTCCCGAGGCTGCCGACCCCGTCACGCCGGCCGCCTGACCGACACCGCACCGACAGGAGTGATCACGTTGATCTTCATCACCGCCAAGTTCCCGGTGAAGTCCGAGCACGCCGACGACTGGCCAGAGATCTCGCGCGCCTTCACCGAGGCGACGCGCGCCGAGGAGGGCTGCCTGTGGTTCGACTGGTCGCGCAGCCTCGACGACCCCACGGAGTACGTCCTCGTCGAGGCGTTCCGCGACGACGCCGACGGCGCGGCACACGTGCAGAGCGACCACTTCAAGGAGGCGACCGCATCGCTGCCCGGCTACCTGGCCGCCACGCCGCAGATCGTCAACACGACCATCGAGGGCACCGAGTGGTCCCAGCTGGGCGAGATGGCCGTCGACCGGTAGGGAGGACACCGGCTCAGTGAGCCGCCCCGGCCGGGGCCTCGGCGGGACACCAGTCCCGGCTAGTCCTGGTCGGGGTCGCTCACGCCGATGCGGATCTTGCCCTTGCCCGCGCAGTCGGCCTGGTGCGTCACGGCATCCTTGCGCGCCTTGTCACGGGCGCGCCGGGCCGGCCCCGTCCAGTCGCAGCTCTTGCAGTAGCCGAACGAGAACGCGCCGTCCTCGTGCGTGTCGTCCTCGACCCTGGCCAGCTTCTCCAGGGTGGCACGGTGCCGCTCGCCGTCTCGGTCCTTGACTGTCAGGTCGTGGCCCTTGCGTCTGAGGAACCGGAGGCCACCGGGCTTCGCCATGGGGCACATCCTCTCGCGTCGCACCTCGCCCTGAACAGGCGGTCCCCAGGAGCGCACAACGGTCTCCGGAACGGTCACTCGGAGAGCGGGTTTCGCGCCACACCCGACCGTCCGCTATGGTCTACCTCGCACCCACGGGGCTTCGGCCCCGGAAGGCAGGCAAGCGGACGTAGCTCAGTTGGTAGAGCGCAACCTTGCCAAGGTTGAGGTCGCCGGTTCGAGCCCGGTCGTCCGCTCCGCTGGAAGGGCCCGTCGACCCACGTCGACGGGCCCTTCCGCACGTCCGGGGGCGTATGCCGTCGGGCCGCGCACGCGACTCCGCGTCGGAGCGCTCGGCGACCCGGCGGCATACGTAGGCTGTCGGCATGGCGGCGAGCAAGAGCCCGGCGATGGAGATCGAGGTCGGCGAACACACGGTGCGGCTCTCCAGCCCCGACCGCGTCTACTTCTCCGATCGGGGCGAGACGAAGCTCGACCTCGTCCGGTACTACGAGGCGGTCGGCCCGGGCATCGTCAACGCGCTGCGCGAGCGGCCCTGCATGCTGCACCGGTTCCCCAAGGGGGTCGACGGCCCGAAGGTGCACCAGAAGCGCCTTCCCGCCGGCGCGCCCCCGTGGGTCGAGACGGTGCGGCTGCACTTCCCGCGCTACGGCCTGCACGCGGACGAGCTCTGTGTGACGCGCCTGGCCGACGTCGTCTGGGCCGTGCAGATGTCGACGGTGGAGTTCCACCCGTGGAACAGCCGACGTGCCGACACGGAGAAGCCGGACGAGTGGCGCATCGACCTCGACCCGATGCCCCGGTGCGGCTTCGACAAGGTCCGGCGCGCCGCCGCCGTCACCCGCGAGATCCTCGACGAGCTCGGCGCCGTCGGGTGGCCGAAGACCTCCGGCGGTTCCGGGCTGCACGTCTACGTGCGCATCGCACCCGAGTGGGGCTTCAAGGACGTCCGCCGCGGCGCACTCGCCTTCGCCCGGGAGGTGGAGCGGCGCCTGCCCGACGACGTCACGACGACGTGGTGGCGACGCGACCGCTCCCCGGAGGACCTCTTCGTCGACTACAACCAGAACGCACGCGACCACACCATCGCAGCCGCCTACAGCGTGCGGGGCAACCCGCGCGGCACCGTCTCCGCCCCGCTCGCGTGGGACGAGATCACCGAGGCGGAGCCGCAGGACTTCACCATCGCGACGATGCCCGACCGGTTCGAGCGCCTCGGTGACCTGCACGCCGGCATCGACGACGCCGTGTTCGACTTCCGGGCGCTGCTCGAGTGGGCCGATCGCGACGAGCGGGAGGGCAAGGACCTCCCCCCGGAGCCCGACGACGCCGACGCGTCCTGACGGCCACAACCCTCGACGCCGATTGGCGGTGCACGCTCGTCCCGGGTGAAGATGACCCCGACGCGTAATCGCCCCAGAGGAGACCCCGTGACCGTCCTGAACGACTTCAAGGCCACCGCCATCGACGGCTCGGAGGTGTCGCTCGACGAGTACGCCGGTGACGTCGTCCTCGTCGTCAACACCGCCAGCGCGTGCGGCTTCACGCCCCAGTTCGCCGGGCTGGAGCAGCTCTTCCAGACCTACCGCGCACAGGGCTTCACGGTGCTCGGCTTCCCCTGCAACCAGTTCGGCAACCAGGACCCCGGCAGCGACGACGAGATCGGCGCGTTCTGCCAGAAGAACTACGGGGTCACCTTCCCGATGTTCTCGAAGGTCGACGTCAACGGCGACGACGAGCACCCCCTCTTCACCTGGCTCAAGTCGGAGCAGGGCGGCCTGCTCGGCAGCAAGATCAAGTGGAACTTCACCAAGTTCCTCGTCGGTCGTGACGGCGCCGTCATCGAGCGCTACGCGCCGACCACCGAGCCGTCGGCGCTGGCCGCCGACATCGAGAAGGCCCTCGCCCGCTAGGGCCTACGATCTGCGGGTGGACCACGCCCGCTTCACCGACCGGGTGGCCCGCGAGGTCATCGACGTCCGTCGTGGCGCAGCGGCCCTCGACGCGATCTCGCGCGAGGGCTTCTGGGCCGTCGTGGCCACGTTCGAGGGCGAGGTCACCGCGGTCCGGTTCGGCGAGGTCGACCGGTCGGTGCCACCGGCACAGGCGCCCCCCTCGGCCGCCAGCACGTCCTGGCGGCCGCTCGACCGCCACTGGTGCACGTCGCTCGACCGGGCGGCCTACGTCGGCGCGGTGCGGGAGGTGCGTGACCGCATCGCGGCCGGCACCGTCTACCAGGTGAACGTGTGCCGGGTCCTGAGCCACGAGCTTGCCGAGGCGGCGGACCTCGACGGGCTGGATGCCCTTGTGCGGCAAGGCAACCCGGCGCCCCATGCCGCCAGGATCAGGTGCGCCGACGCCGGCGTCGACGTGGTGAGCGCGTCTCCGGAGCTCTTCCTCGGCCGCCGCGGCGACACCGTCGTGACGCGGCCCATCAAGGGCACAGCCCCGACGGCCGACCTCATGCTTCCCAAGGACCACGCCGAGAACGTCATGATCGTCGACCTCATGCGCAACGACCTGTCGGGCGTCTGCGTGCCCGGAACCGTCTCGGTCGACGAGCTCTGCGCCGTCGAGGCGCACCCGGGCCTGGTCCACCTCGTCTCCACGGTCAGCGGCCGGCTGGAGGACGGGGCGAGGTGGGGCGACGTCTTCGCGGCCACCTACCCGCCGGGCTCGGTCTCGGGCGCCCCCAAGTCGAGCGCCCTCCACGCCATCCGCGACCTCGAGACGCGGCCTCGCGGGCCCTACTGCGGCGCCATCGGCTGGGTCGACGCCGATGCGCGTGAGGCCGACCTCGCGGTCGGCATCCGCACCTTCTGGGCCGAGCACGACGACGCGGGACGAAGGTGGCTGCGATTCGGCACCGGGGCCGGCATCACCTGGCACTCGGACCCGGAGGGGGAGTGGGCCGAGACCGAGCTCAAGGCGGCCCGCCTCATCGGGCTCGCGGCCGGCACTGTGACACCATGAGGGCGCTCGCGGGCGACAGGGCCGAGCGACGGGCGCGAGCGACAGGGCCGAGCCACCGGGAAGGGACCATGAGCACGACCATGCGCGTCTGGGTCGACGGCGACCTCGTCGACCCCACCGGACCGTCCGTCTCCGCCCTCGACCACGCGGTGACCGTGGGCGACGGCGTCTTCGAGACGGCCAAGGTCGTCGACGGACGACCGTTCGCCCTCTCGCGCCACCACCGGCGGCTCGAGCGCTCCGCAGCCGGGCTCGGCCTGCCGCCCGTCGACCTCGGCGTGGTCGACAAGGGTGTCGCCGCGGTCCTCGACGGGGCGCAGATCCCGTTCGGCCGGCTGCGCTACAGCGTCACGGGAGGCATCGGCCCGCTGGGTTCCGACCGCGACGACGCGTCCCTGACGTACATCGTGCTGGCGGCACCGCAGCCGCTGCCGCCCGAGAGCGGCAAGCTCACCGTCGTGCCCTGGACCCGCAACGAGCGGTCCGCCGTTGCCGGTCTCAAGACGACCTCGTACGCGGAGAACGTCGTCGCGCTGGCGCGCGCCAAGCAGGAGGGTGCCATCGAGGCGGTCTTCGCCAACACGCGCGGCGAGCTGTGCGAGTGCACGGGCAGCAACGTGTTCGTCGTCGTCGACGGGGTCGTGCTCACCCCGCCGGTCGGCTCCGGGCTGCTCGCCGGCATCACCCGCGAGCTGACCATCGAGTGGGGCCGTGCCGCCGGCATCGACGTGCGCGAGGAGGCGCTGCCGCTCGACGTGCTGCAGTCGGCCGACGAGGTGTTCATCACCAGCTCCACGAAGGACGTCCTCCCGATCCACGCCGTCGACGACCGGACGTTGCCCGAGAGCAACCCGGTGACCCGTGAGCTGCTGCGGGTCTTCCGCAGCAATGCCGAGCAGGACGCCGACCCGTGACCGGTCCCGACGACCCGCCGCGGGCCGCAGCCGGCGACGACGTCGACTACTCCGACCGCAACCGCACCCTCGACGCCGACGAGGACCGCTGGGCCTGGCGCGCCCGCCTGCGCCGCAACCGCGTCACCCACCTCGTCTGGCGCACCGCCGTAGGGGTCGTGGGGGCCGTCGTCACCGTTGCCGGGCTCATCATGGTGCCCGCGCCCGGACCCGGCTGGCTCGTGGTCTTCTTCGGCCTGCTCATCCTTGCCAGCGAGTTCGAGTTCGCGCAGCGCTGGCTCGACTTCGGCAAGCACCACGTGAGCCGCTGGAACGACTGGATCCTGGCCCAGTCGGTCTGGGTCCGGGGCCTGGTGGCACTGGGCACCGTGCTCATCGTGTGGGGCGTCGTCTGGGGCTACCTCGCCTGGGCCGGCATCCCGCAGTTCGTGCCGCAGTGGGCCGAGGACCTCCTCGTCGCGGTGCCCGGCATCGACTGACCGGACGGCCCCGGCACGGCCGGGGTGGGGGCGATTTCCGCCACCGGACCCGTAGCGGCTATTGTTTCCCTCCGTCACCCCGACAGCCTCACGGCACAGGGGTGCCCGGACGTGTAGCTCAGCTGGTTAGAGCGCTCGCTTCACACGCGAGAGGTCAGGGGTTCGAGTCCCTTCACGTCCACCCTCCAGCCCCACCCAGATCGACGGCGCGGCCGGCGCGCACGCCTCAGGTCGACGGACTAGCGTGTCGCCCATGGTCGCGACGGTCTCCAGTCTCTTCATCTACCCCGACTCCGACTCGCCGGGGCAGGAGCTCGACTCGGTCGAGGTGACTCCCACGGGCCCGGAGGGGAACCGTTCCAAGAAGCACGCGGTGCACCTGGTGACGGCCGACGACTACGTCGAGACCCACCCGAAGGCCAACATCGTCCTCGACATGGAGTCGACGGTGCTCGACAAGCTCGTCGGACGCGTGATCCGGCTGGGGGAGTGCACCCTGAAGGTGACGCAGACGCCCTCGCAGTGCGCCGGGGTCTACGCCGACGTGGTCACACCGGGCGCCGTGTCGGTCGACGACACCCTGATGGTCGCCGAGTCCGAGTGACGCCGACCCTGCGACTCGGCGGGGCCCCCGGGTGACGATCCACACCGAGCACCCGTTCGACACCCCCGACGCGGACC
The DNA here is from genome assembly GCA_013361975.1 of Dermatophilaceae bacterium. Classification (GTDB taxonomy): domain Bacteria; phylum Actinomycetota; class Actinomycetes; order Actinomycetales; family Dermatophilaceae; genus Terrabacter. Next base: position 3,042 of record JABFXB010000051.1, on the reverse strand, counting down.
GCGACCCCGTCCGTCGCTTCCGTGGCCGCATCGGGGGCACCGTGTCGCTCTGGACCGCGGGCACGGGCGTCGAGCGCGCCGGCCTCACCGTCTCGTCCTACCTGGTGGCCACTGGCGACCCCGGTCGGGTGGTCGGCCTGCTTCATCCGGACTCCGACCTGCTCGAGCAGCTCGAGGGGACCGGCACCGCCGTCGTGTCCCTGCTGGGCGTGCGCGACCAGCGGCTCGCCGACGCCTTCGCAGGGGTCATGCCCGCTCCGGGCGGCCCGTTCCGACTCGGCACGTGGGAGCAGACCGACTGGGGACCGAGGCCCACGTCGGCCGCGACGTGGGCGGGTGTACGCCTCGACGCCGCCACCCGCCACGACGTCGGCTGGTCGGTGCTCGTGGAGGCGGTCGTCGAGCACGTCGAGGTCGGGCCCGAGGACGGCCCGCTCGTGCACCGTCGCGGCCGCTACCAGCGCCCCGACGCCTGACTGTCAGGCGGTCGCCGACATCTCCGTCGCGAGCAGGCCCTCCGCGATGCCGAACGCGTCGACGAGGTCGGTGGCGAGCGGGCGAAGCTCGGCGCAGATCTCGTTGACCAGGGCCGTGAGCGCCTTCGTGCGGGCCGGGCTGAGGCGGTCGTGCTCGAGGTACCACGCCTTGTGCCGCTCGATCGTCGAGAGCAGGTGCAGGTCGCAGACCCGGCCGAGTACCGTCTTGGCCTCGTCGTCGGCGCACTCCTCGACAGAGGCCGCGAACGACTCCGCGACCAGCCGCTCCACGTGGGCCGCGGCGGCCTCGACGAGGTGGTCCTGGGTCGCGTTGAACACCGCGAACGCGTCCGCCCCGGGCGTGGTCGCGCGTCGCAGCCGTCGCGCGAGCCCCTCGATCAGGTGCTCCTCGCGCTCCCGGAGCAGGCGCAGCTGGGTGCCCCGGATGCCGAAGGTGACGTCCTCCTCCCTGCCCGGCGCCGCGTCGACGAGCCGCTGCACGATGCCGCGCGCCGACGACCGCTCGATGACCGTGCCGCCGACCAGCCGGGCCCCGAAGCGAACGATGCCCAGGGTGTCGAGGTCGCCGAACGTCGCCTGGTACTCGGTGAGGAGCGACTTGGCCACGAGCTGCAGGAGCACCGTGTTGTCGCCCTCGAACGTCGTGAAGATGTCGGTGTCGGCCTTGAGGGCCGCGAGGCGGTTGGCCCAGAGGTAGCCCGCGCCGCCGCACAGCTCGCGGCACTCCTGGATCGTGTCGGTGGCGTGGCGGGTCGTCAGCACCTTGATGCCGGCCGCACGCGTCTCGAGCCGTCGCTGGTCCTCCTCGGCGGTCGCCCGCCCCGACAGCACGTCGTCCATGGCCGAGACGAGCTCGTGCTGGGCCACCTGCAGCGCGTATGCCGTCGCGATCCGCGGGAGCAGGCGGCGCTGGTACGTGCGGTAGTCGAGCACGGTCGTCTCCACGTCGGTGCCGGGGGCGGCGAACTGGCGTCGCCCGGCGGCATACCTCGTGGTGACGGCGAGGGCGGAGCGGGCAGCCGCCCCGGCCCCGCCGGCGACGGAGATGCGCCCGCGCACCAGCGTCCCGAGCATCGTGAAGAAGCGGCGCCCCGGGTTGTCGATGGGGCTCGAGTAGGTGCCCGAGTCGTCGATGTCGCCGTAGCGGCCGAGCAGGTTGGTCCGGGGCACTCGCACGCGGTCGAACGAGAGCCGGCCGTTGTCGACGCCGTTCAGGCCGAGCTTGGCACCGCAGTCCTCGATGGTGACGCCCGCCGCAGGTGTGCCCTCGGCGTCGCGGATCGGCACGAGCACGCAGTGCACGCCGTGTGACTCGCCGCCGACGACGAGCTGGGCGAAGACGGCTGCCACGCGCCCGTCGCGAGCGGCGTTGCCGATGTAGTCCTTGCGCGCGGAAGGCGTCGGGGAGTGCACCACGAGCTCGTCGGTGGCCGGGTCGAAGGTCGCGGTGGTGAGCAGGCTCTGGACGTCGCTGCCGTGGCCCGTCTCGGTCATCGCGAAGCAGCCCTGCAGCTCGCCCGAGGTGATGAGCGGCACCAGGTGGTCGTGGCGGCCGGTGCCGAGAAGCGAGACGGCACCGCCGAACAGACCCCACTGCACGCCCGCCTTGACGAAGAGGGAGAGGTCGGTGTGGCCGAGCATCTCGAACGCGGCGACGGCCTGGGCGTAGCGCGCGGTGCCGCCCTGGCGCTCCGGGAAGCCGTCGGCCGCATACGGCTGCTCGGCCAGGGCGGCGAGCTGCGCGGTGACCCGCGAACGGTGTTCCTCCGTGGGCGGCGGCGTCTCGGGCGGACCGAACGTGTCGGCGTCGAGCGCGCGGCAGTGGTCCCGGACGGCGCCGAACGGCCCGTCGAGGTGGGCCCGGAGGCCCGCGACGAGCGCTGGCGACGACGTCGGGGGAGTGGTCGAAGCGGTCGCAGCCGGGGTGGGCGCATCTGCAGTGGTGGACATCTCAGCTGCCTTTCGTGCGGGCGAGTGCGGGCTCGAGTCCGTGCCAGGCCAGCTCGGTGAGGGCCTCGACGACCTCGCCCCGCGGGGCGCGCTCGGACTCGGGGGTGGCGAGCCAGTCGTCGGCGACGGCGCGGACGGAGCCCACGAGGGCGATGGCCCAGGTGCGGGCCCGGGAGTGGTCGGTGGCCGTCGTGCTCAGCGAGGCGAGCAGGAGGCCGGTGAGCTGGTCGGTGACCTGGTCGACGGTGCCGCCGACCGGGTCGTCCGCCAGCGGGAGGTCGACGAGGGGGCGATTGACGACGAACCGGTAGACCTCGGTGTCGGACTCGACGAGCGCGAGGTAGGCGTCGACGGTCGAGGCGACCAGCTCGCGCGTGTCGGCGTGCGGGGTACTGGACCGCCCCATGGCCGCCCCGACATTGCCGACCACGCGGCCGTCGATGCGGTGGGCCACGGCGCGGTAGAGCCCGGCCTTGTCGTCGAAGTGGCGGTAGATGACGGTCTTCGAGGTGCCGGCCTCGGCGGCGATGTCGTCCATGCCCACCCCGGCGCCGTGCTTGCGGATGGCGCGGATGGTCGCGTCTACCAGGCCGGC
>JABFXB010000364.1 GCA_013361975.1 Dermatophilaceae bacterium | reverse complement strand
TCGATCGAGGCGGAGCCCGCGCTGGGGAAGAGGTCGTCACCCGTCGCCGTGAACGCCATGACACCACGCCCGCTCGACGTGACCCCGATGGCCGGGTAGGTGAAGTCCTTGCCCGCCGCCCCGAGGTAGCCGGCCAGGCCGACCTTCGGCGCCAGACTCGAGCCGCCCGGCCTGACGACGTACCAGGCGATGCCGGCACGGTTCGTCGCGCCCACCGTGACGGCTGTGTCGAGCGCGCCCCAGAGCTTGCCGTTCGCGTACGTCACCTGCTGCATGCGGGTGTCGTTCGAGTCGGGCGTCGAGACCTTCTCGTCATGGGCGGGCTGGGCCCCGAACAGCAGGCGCCAGCACCCGACGCCCGCGATGGTGGCGGTCGTCGTGTCGTTGATGCAGCGCCCTTGCGGGGTGTCGACACCGGGCGTGGTCCCCGAGCCGGGCTGGTGCTGCTTGGGTGGCAGTGCGTACGTGCCGACGTCGACGAGCCTGTTGGTCAGGTGGACGTTGGGGCTGGCGGTGTTCAGCGAGCCGGTGTTCGTCATCGACCACACGACGATCTGGTGTGACACGTAGTTGCCCCCCGTGCCGGCCTTCGGGTGGGTCGCCTCGTCCGCGGCGTTCGAGCTGAGGAAGTACTCGGTGCCGTTGTTGCTGAGGTTGAAGGACGACGTGCCCGGCGACTGGGCCGGCCAGACCGTGAAGCCGGGCTGGGTGGCGCCGGCGTCGCTGGGGGCGGCCACCATGCCGGAGGTGTCGAGGTGCTGCATGGGGATGGTGGCGGCACCCGCGGCGAGCCGGGCCTTGGACAGCGCGTAGATCTGGGCCCCGGCGAAGCCGTTCGCATCCCACGGGTAGGCGTTCGTGGTCAGGTAGATGCCGTTGGCGTCGGCGCCGATGTGCGGGTAGTCACCGAGGTACGGTCCCGGGTTGACGCCGCCGGTGTTGGTGCCGTCGTTCGTCACGTCGAGCTTGTAGATGTTCCACGAGCCGGCCGGGTCGGAGGTCTGCGACACCGCGAGGTCGAGGTGGTTGACGTGGCTGAGTGCGCTTGTGGTGCCGACCCGGTCGAGTGTCAGCACGACGAGGAAGAAGCGCTGGGTGGCTGCGTCATAGATGCAGGTGGGGTCGGTGAGCTCTGGTCCGAAGGCCCCGGTCGCGCGGTTGATCGCCGGCGCGTAGCCGTAGAGCGAGTTGAGGTCGACGGCGTGGTGGACGTTCCGCGGGAAGCCACCCACGACGTTGGTCGCCGTGTTGTTCGGCAGCTGCGACGCGCCGGCTGAGTCGTAGACGTTGAAGACGTCGTTGACGGCCTCGACGACGTGACCCGCCCCGACGCAGAGCGCCTGGTCGGGCGGCTCGATGCTGAACTGGTTGCCGCCGCGCGAGAAGCGCTGCTGGTAGTGGTTGAGGCCCTCGAAACCCGTCGTGAAGGTCGGGTTCGACTTGGCGCGAGTCGCATTCGCGATCGTGGCGCCGTGACCTGCGGCGTGGCCCTGCGAGAGCGTCCGGTTGGCGACGGTGCCGGGGAACGCGTCGGGGGACGCCTCGCCCTCGGGGGTCGCGAACTCCGGGACCGTGCCGCCGTCGCTCGGCACGAAGGAGCCGGTGACGGGACTCGAGGTGCCGCTGAGGGCGATGGATGGGGACGAGGCGCTCGCCGTGGTGGGCAGCACGAGGGCTGCGACGACGAGAGCGGGTGCCGCGAAGGCACAGGTGCGCACGAACGGTGCGCGGCGTGGGGCCATGAGGCTCTTCCTTTCGAGGTGGGCCAGGCCGGGGCACGCCGGCTTGTGGTCGGCGGTCTCGGTCTGGCGTGCCAGACCGGAATGGGGCCGACCGACCTTGGGCTATCGGCGTTCGCCTGAGAGCCGGGTCGTCCTCCGTCGCCACTGTCCCACCGCGATGGCGTCGCTGAAACCCTTTCGAGAGGAATGGCGTATGCCGTCCGGCTCAGGCCGGCGGCGCTACCGCCTCGCGTCGCTGTCCCGCCCGCTCGAGGGCGTCGGCGACGAACCCGCTCGCCTTGAGCTCCTCGACGAGGTCGCGCAAGAAGGCCACGGACTCGGCCGAACGCGTACGCGTGGTGCCGACGGCCTGACGGATCTGCATGAACGCACCGTCGACGACGCGGAAGCCCTCGTTGGCCTCGGCGAACGCGGCGACCGCCTCGCGGATGCCGGCGCCGGCCTCGAGGGGCTCCGAGAGGAGCGAGCCGACACCCGTGTCGTTGCGCACGAGCGTCGCGTGCTGCAGCGAACGGGTGAGGTGCAGGTCGTAGGCCGACCCGCCCTTGACCGCGACCCGGACGCCCTCGGCGTCGACGTCGGCGACGGTGCGCAGCGGCGAGTCGACGGGCACGACGTAGGCGCCCTCGATGAGGACGTACGGCTCGGTGAAGGCGACCTCCTCCTCACGCACGGGGTCGATGGCGAGGAAGCAGATGTCGGCTGCGCCGGTCGCCATGGCCTCGAACGACTTGCGCGCGCCGTCGAAGGTGACGAGCTCGACCGGGACGCCGAGGCGCCCGCCGACGACGTGGGCGATGTCGACGGTGACGCCGCGCGGCTCGTCGAGCGTGCCCTGCGCGAGCACCGCGTTGCCGAGGTTGATCGAGGCCCGCAGGACGCCCGTGGGCGCGAGGTCGGCGACGACGTGGGGCGGTGGCGGAGCGCTGGTGGTCACGGTCGCAGGGTAGGCGAGGGGTGCCGGAGCTCTGGCGCGATGTCCACGGCCGCGCCAGAGTGTCCTCATGTCACGCAGAACCCTCACGTGGGGCGCCGCCGTCGTCGCGTCGCTCGCCATCGCCGGCGTCACCCTGCCCGCCCAGGGCGCACCATCGCCCTTCGACCACACGGCCACCGGCACCGTGTTCCTGCCCAACCCGGTCCAGGACCTCGGCATCGAGACGCTCACCGACCGGAAGGACGCCGACTACGCGGCGCTCGCGCCGGCATACCACCGGGTCACCCTCACCGACCTCGACGGGTCGGGCACGCTCACGGGC
>JABFXB010000079.1 GCA_013361975.1 Dermatophilaceae bacterium | reverse complement strand
GCGGGGCCAGACCGCCAAGGTACCCCCCGGGGGTATAAAGTCCAGCGCGCCGGCGACTGCCCGCCCGACGTCCTGCGGGCTGGGAGTCGCCGGCGCTTCGCTCAGTGGTGGTGACCCACCCCTGTTCTGGTGATGTGGTCCTCTGCGCATCCCTCTCGGGGGGCGAGCTCGTGCACGGAGGCCCGAGCGACCCAGCCCGCCGCCGAGCCGTGCACGAGCCGGACGCGCGCCCGCCCGCCCACGAGCTCGGTGACGACGGCCTGCTCGCCGGCCGGAAGTGCACGCCCGTCGAGAGTCGCGCGGCAGCTCGGGGCCGCGCCGACGAGGTGCAGCTCCCGGCGGAGGTGGAAGTCGTCCACCCAGCCGTCGATGGGGGGCCCCTCGAGGGTCCGCACGTGCAGCCACGTGCCGTCGAGGCCGACGACCCTCGCCAGGGTGCCGTCGGGCGCCTCGCCGACCGGTGTCCGACCGCCCGGCGCGGCGTAGAGCTCGACGAGGGCAGCGGCGAGCTCGCCGTGGTCGTCGCGCCCGCTGATGAGCACGAGCGGCGATGCCGGGGGAGCGGCCGTGGTCACCGGCGTCAGGGGCGGCACACGTGGCGGGGCCGCCTCGCTTCCCGCTCCGGAGGCGGAGTCGGACGCGCCGAACCAGGCGCCGACGAGGACCACCACCCCGGCGAGGCCGGCTGCCAGCCGCGGCCTCACGGGCACGTCGCCGGGTTCGCGGTGCCCTTGGTGACGTTCGCCGAGATGGTGGCGCACCAGGCACCGCCGTCGGACGTCCGGTGGAACACCTTGTCGTACTGCGTGGACCCGAGCGAGTAGCTGTAGGTGTCGTAGACGGTCTCGGCGCCACCGACGATCTTGAGGAAGCGCACGGCCTCCGAGCCGGTGTTGTTGAGGTAGCCGGTGCCGACGTCCATCACCCAGCGCCCGCCCGCGGGGATCGTCGTCCCGGCCGGGATCGCCTTGGGTGCGCCACCGCCGCCCGCGAGGTCGTCGACGTAGTAGCCACCGACGTCGACCGGGCTCGTCGTCGGGTTGTACAGCTCGACCCACTCGGTGCCCGTCCCGGACGGCGCCATGAGGAACTCGTTGACCTGGACCCTGGTCGGGTCGCCGGTCGTGCCGCCGCCGCTTCCCCCGGTGCCTCCCGCGCGGGTGGTGTAGGTCTTCGTGCCGGCGTCGTAGTCGACGGTGAAGCCCGACCCGGCACCGGTCGTCGCGAGGTGGACAGTGCCGTCGTGGTTCAGGGCGCCGGTGTAGTCGATCGGCGCGCCACTCGGGTCGGTCGTGTCGCACGGGTTGTTCGCGAGGAAGATGTCGGCGCCGACGGCCCGAAACGCGTTGAGGGTGCGGTTGCCCGGGTGGCCGTAGGAGTTCGCTCCGCAGGAGACGAACCCGACCTGCGGCCGGGTGGCGTTGAGGTAGGCGTCGGACGACGAGTGCCCGGAGCCGTGGTGGTTGGCCCGGAGCGCGTTGACGGCGCCCATCTTCGTGCTCAGCAGCGCCTCGATGTTGTTGTACGTGTAGCTGTTGGCGCTCGTCGCGTACTCCCCGTCGCTGTCGCCGGCGGTGGCGTACACGAACGGCCCGAACGCGGTGCGCAGGCCGATCGAGTAGTCGTTCTCGCTCGGCGGGACGGCGTCGGCGCTGTGGTCGCCGCTCACGGGGGTGACGCCGTCGGCCTCGGTGACGTCCTTGCCGTTGGCCTCGACGACGGCCGACGTGACGCCGGTGCCGAGGTCGAGCGTCGGCCAGGCAGCGGCGTTGGTGACCCGCAGGACCTTGCCGTCGATGTTGGCGCGGTCGGGCTGGGTGCTCGGGCCGTAGAGCCAGCAGATCCACCGCTTCGAGGTCTGCGACGTCGTGCCGACGTTGTGCCAGGCGGTCTCGGTGCTCGGCGCGGCGGTGGTGCCCACGTCGCAGTCCTTGTCGCCGTTGCTGTCGGTCCAGACCCCACCGTCGTGGTCGATCACCTGGCCGACGGTGAAGCCGAGCCCGCCGACCGAAGTCGGCGTGAGCAGCTGGTAGAGGCCGTTGCCGTATGCCGTCGGTGCGTCGTTGGGGTTGCCGGGGTAGCCGATGTGGTCGAGGTGGTGGTGCGAGGCCATGACGTAGTCGAGGTGGACGGGGCCGGAGACGATGCCGCAGATGCTGCGGATCTGCGCCGCCACTGCGGTCGCTCTCGTGCCGGATCCGGTTGAGTTCCAAGCGGTTTCGCCGAGATCGATGAGCAAGGTCTTGCCCGTGGGGCCGATCACGAGCTGGGAGTCGCCCTGCTCGACGTCGAACCAGTAGACGTTGAGCTCGCCCTGGCGCCAGGTGCCGGTCGTCGAGCAGTGCGGGGCATCGGCGACGGCCGCCGAGGCCGGGGTGGTGATGAGGAGGGTGGTGGGGGCCGCGGCTGCGACCCCCATGAGCAGGAGCGCGGCAAGGCGAGATCGGGGCACGGACGGTCCTCTGGGGTGCGTCTCTTCGGTGGCGCGGTGAGTCCGCGCGGGGAGGAACGTATCGGCGCCGAAGCCGTCGCGGAGGAAACGAAATATCCCGATTCGGGGTGGTTTGGGTAAATCTCTCGCCGTCCAGCGTGGCCCCCGCCGCAGCCGTCCCGCGTCAGCGGGCCGGACGCAGGCCGGGACGTCGACGCCAGCCGGTTGACCGGCCCCGGGGCCGGACGCAGAATCGGACAAGGGGCAACGAAGGTGACGCAGCAGTCCCGGCCCCCGGAGGAGGCGAAGCATGAGCGCTTCGCGCAGTGCAGCAGCCCTGACCGCCGCGGTGGTCGCCCTGACGGTGGCCCTGGCGCAACCGGCCTTCGCCGCGACGACGATCACCCGGGCCGATCTCCAGGGGACCTCGGTCCGCATCGAGGGTTCGGGGTCGTCGCCCAACGCCCCGCTCACGGTGAACGGCGGGGTGCTCACCGGTCAGGCCGACGCCAACGGCGCCTTCCGGATCCAGAGCAACTCCTTCGCGCAGCCGGCCGACTGCGTCGTGACCGTCAG
>JABFXB010000523.1 GCA_013361975.1 Dermatophilaceae bacterium | reverse complement strand
GGCACGTTGCGCCTCGGCGCGGGCCATCTGCGACCGCGCCTGCGCCTCGGTCGCGGCAGCCTCGCGCTCACGCAGCTCCTGGTCGTGCTCACGAGCCTCTTCGCGGATCCCCGCCGCCCGCTCCCGCTGTGCCTCGACCCGGCGACCCTTGCCCCGCGAGGCGACGAAGGCGATGACGGCGAGAACGACCACCACGGCCACGACTATCAAGATGATGGTGCTGGTTTGCATGCCGACCTCCTCGGCGGGCCGCGCGTCGATGCGCCGCCCTACACCCATGGCGTACCCCGACCGGGCCGGCAGCAAGCGTCGGGCGCCCTCAGCCGGTTCCGGGCAGCACGGCCACCAGCGCGGTGGCGATGGCGGCAATGCCCTCGCCCCGACCGGTGAGGCCCAGCTCGTCGGTGGTGGTCCCGCTGACCGACACCGGCGCGCCTGCGGCCTCAGACAGCGCCGCCTCCGCCTCGGCCCGCCGGCTACCGATCTTGGGCCGGTTGCCGACCACCTGCACGCCGATGTTGCCGATCTCGTAGCCGGCCTCACGGACGAGCCGCGCTGCCTCGGCCAGCAGGGTCACACCGGACGCGCCGGCCAGCTCGGGTCGCGCCGTGCCGAAGTGGGCGCCGAGGTCACCGATGCCGGCCGCGGAGAAGATGGCGTCGCACGCCGCGTGGGCCGCGACGTCGGCGTCGGAGTGGCCGTCGAGACCACGCTCCCCCGGCCAGTGCAGACCGGCGACCCACAGCTCCCGGTCGGAACCCTCGGCGGCGTACGCGTGCACGTCCACCCCGACGCCGACGCGCGGGAGCGTCGTCATCAGGACTGCTTCCAGTCGATCGATCCACGGTGCACCTTGTGGGGCGCGGCCTGGGCGACCGGCTTGATGACCATGGTGTCGATGTTGACGTGCTGCGGCAGGCCCACGACGAAACCGACGCACTCGGCCACGTCGTCGGCGACGAGCGGCCGGTCGACGCCCTCGTAGACCTTGTCGGCAGCGGCCTTGTCGCCGTGGAGGCGGGTCAGCGAGAACTCTTCGGTGCGCACCATGCCCGGGCGGATGTCGATGACGCGGATGTTCTCGCCGTTGAGCTCGAGGCGGAGCGTCTCGGAGAGCACCGAGGTGCCGTGCTTGGCCGCGACGTAGCCGGCGCCTCCCTCGTAGACGCGCTCACCCGCGATCGAGCTGATGTCGACGATCGTCGCGCGGGCCGATTGCCGCAGCAGCGGCAGCGCGCCTTGGGTCACGCGTAGCGTCCCGACGACGTTGCTCGAGTACATGCGCTCCCACTCCTCGGGGTCACCGTCCTCGACGCGCGTCACGCCGAGGGCGCCACCGGCGTTGTTCACGAGCACGTCGCAGCGCCCGAGGCTGCCGACGCCGGCCTGCACCGAGGCAGCGTCGGTGACGTCCATGACGACCGCCCGGGCCTGACCGCCCGCGGCCTCGACGGCCGCCACGACCTCGTCGAGCTTCTCGCGCCGGCGTCCCGCGACGACGACCTGGAAGCCGTCCGCTGCCAATCGGCGGGCGATGGCCGCGCCGATGCCGGTGCCTCCACCGGTGACGAGGGCGAGGGGTGGGGACTGGTCAGCCGTCTTCTCGGTCACGCTGCCGAGGATAGGCAACTCCCCGGTTCGATGTGTTCCGCGGTCAGCACTGACCACGAGATACATCGAACCGGGAAAGGCCGGGACGTGCCGCGCGGGGTGAGGTCAGGAGGTCTCGGCCAGCAGGCGGGCGGCGGCCTCGAGGTCGGCGGGCGTCGTCACCTTGAGCGCGCGCGCGTCTCCCTCGACGACGAGGACCCGCTCGCCCAGCCGCTCGACGAGGCCCGCGTCGTCGGTCGCGTCGCTCGAGACGGCGTGTGCCCGCTCGAGCACGTCGCGCCGGAAGCCCTGCGGCGTCTGCACCGCCCGCAGGGCCGAACGGTCGGGCGTGGCCACGACGAAACCGTCGGCATCGACCTGCTTGACCGTGTCGACGACGAGCGTGCCCGGCACGACCGCGGCCGCTCCGCCGGCCACGGCGGTAACGACCCGGTCGAAGACCGCCACCGGCGTCAGGCACCGGGCCGCGTCGTGGACGAGCACGATCTCGACCGCCTCACCCAGCACGGCCAGCCCGGCCGCGACGGAGTCACCGCGCTCGGCCCCGCCGACGACGACGGTCACGGGCAGGGACGACCCGAGCTCACGGCATACGCCATCGGCCAGGACCTCGGCGTCACCGCGGTGCGCGGCAGGCGCCACCACGACCAGCTCGGAGACCGGCGCGCACGACAGAACCCCCCGCAGGGCGTGCCCGAGGAGGGGCACCCCGGCGAGGGGAACGAACGCCTTCGGGACCGAGGCCCCCAGACGTGAACCGGAGCCGGCCGCAACGACGATGACGCCGACGCGACCGGCTCCGGTCATGTGGTGTGAGCTGCTCAGGACGCGAGGACCTCGTCGAGGATGGTCTCGGCCTTCTCCTCGTCGGTCTTCTCCGCGAGCGCGAGCTCGGAGACGAGGATCTGGCGGGCCTTGGCGAGCATCCGCTTCTCACCGGCGGACAGGCCGCGGTCCTGGTCACGACGCCACAGGTCGCGCACGACCTCGGCGACCTTGATGACGTCACCCGACGCGAGCTTCTCGAGGTTCGCCTTGTAGCGACGCGACCAGTTGGTCGGCTCCTCCGTGTGCGGGGTGCGCAGCACCTCGAACACGCGGTCCAGACCCTCCTGGCCGACGACGTCGCGGACGCCCACGAGGTCGCAGTTCTCGGCTGGCACTTCGATCGTCAGGTCACCCTGAGCGACCTTGAGCTTGAGGTAGAGCTTGTCCTCTCCCTTGATCGTGCGTGTGTTGATCTCTTCGATGAGTGCAGCCCCGTGGTGGGGGTACACGACCGTCTCGCCGACCTTGAAAACCATCTGCTGTTTTCCCCTTTCGCGACCTCCAGATTATCACGATCCGGCGCCCATCGCGATTTCAGGATCCGGCATCATCGCAGGTCAGAGCCACAGT
>JABFXB010000202.1 GCA_013361975.1 Dermatophilaceae bacterium | reverse complement strand
GCACCGTCATCGCCTTCGTCCCCGCCTCCGGCGGCCTGGGGTCCTCGACGCTCGCCGCGGCGGGCGCCGTGCGGGCGGCAGCCGCGTCGCGCTCGCCCGTGCTCGTGGACCTCGACCCGTGGGGCGGCCCGAAGGACGTGCTCCTCGGGCTCGAGCAGGAGCCGGGTTGGCGGTGGCCGCAGCTCTCCGAGGTCGCCGGCATCGTCGACGGCCAGGGGTTGGCCGACGAGCTGCCCATGGCGTGCGGGGTGCCGGTGCTCACGAGCCCCGGCGCAGCCGTCGCCCCGGCTGGGGACCCTTGGCGCATCGACGGATTGGACGCGTGGGTCGACACGGTGCCCGACATCGTGGCGGGACTGGCTGACGCTCACGAGGTGACGGTGCTCGACCTCCCACGCGACGACCGCGTGCTGGCGTCGGTGGCCGTCCTCGTCGACGCCGTGGTCGTGCTGGTCGGCGCGCACGTGCCCCAGCTCGCGGCCGCGGCGGCGGTCGTGCCCGAGCTGCGGCGGCTGCTCGGGGGCCTGCGCGAGCCGGCGCTGCGCTCGTGGGACGAGCACGCGCTGCTGCCGATCGAGCCGTGGGTGGTACTGCGAGGCAACCGGGTCGAGCACGACCTCGAGAAGCTTGTGATCGACCAGCTCGACGCCCCGGTGGTCGCCACGATCGGCGACGACCGCAGGCTCCTGGCGGAGCTGAACGAGGGCCTGCCGCCGGGAGCCAGGGGACGCGGCGCCGTGGTCCGGGCGGCCGACGAGCTGCTGCTGCGGCTCGTGGCGCAGGCGGTGGCGGCATGAGCGGCGACGGCAGGGGCGCGGGTGGCCCGAGCGGTGGCGGCCTGAGCTATGGCGGCCTGAACGGTCGCGGCCTCAACCCTCGGTGCCCGCGATGAGTCTCAGCCCCGCCGTGTGGCAGCGGGTGCGCGACGGCGTCTCACCCGACGGCGGCGCGGTCGCCGACGTTGCTGCCCAGGAGCAAGGTGCTCTCGGGGTCCGGAGGGTGGCGGCCAGCCGTTCGGCGCTCGCGGCTCGCGTGCTCGGGGCCGGGCCGCTCGACGCCTGGCTCTGCGAGCCCGGCGTCACCGACGTCGCGGTCAACGGCGACGGCTCCGTATGGGTCGACCGCGGCCAGGGCATGGAGCGGGTCGGCGATCGGCTGGAGCCCGACGACGCCCGGGCGCTGGCCGTGCGTCTTGCGGGCCTTGCCGGCAGGCGCCTCGACGACGCCAGCCCCTGGGTCGACGGCCAGCTTCCGTCCGGGGCGCGACTGCACGCGATGCTGCCTCCGCTGGTCGCGGGCGGTCCGCACATCACGATCCGCGTGCCCCCCAGCGAGTCCGTGTCGCTCGAAGGGCTGTGCGCTCGCGGCATGATGCCCGCGGAGTGGGAGCCCGTGCTGCGGGCCGCCGTCGAGATGCGGCTGGCCTTCGTCGTCTCCGGCGGCACCGGCGCGGGCAAGACGACGCTGCTCGCGGCCCTGCTCGGGTGCATCGACCCCGTCGAGCGGCTTCTCGTGGTCGAGGACGTGCGCGAGCTGTCGGTCGACCGTCCGCACCTCGTACGGCTCGAGGCGAGGCCGGCCAACGTGGAGGGGGCCGGCGAGGTCACGCTCACCACCCTCGTGCGGCAGGCGCTGCGCATGCGCCCCGACCGGATCGTCGTCGGTGAGGTCAGGGGAGCGGAGGTGCGCGAGCTGCTGGCCGCGCTCAACACCGGTCACGAGGGCGGCTGCGGCACGGTGCACGCCAACGCGCCCGCCGACGTCGTCGCGCGGTTCGAGGCCCTCGGGGCGCTCGCGGGCCTCTCCCCTGACGCCGTCCGCGCGCAGCTCGCTGCCGCGATCGACCTCGTCGTGCACGTCAGCCGCGACCGCGGGCACCGGCGCGTCTCGTCGGTCGCCGCGCTCTTCCGCCGCGACGGGGCGCCCAGCATCGTCCCGGCGCTGGAGTGGGACGGTCCGGGCCACCTGCCCCGCACCGGACCGGCCTGGCCGGCACTCGCCGCCCGCCTCGGCCTGCCTGCCGTCGGCGATGCAGCGCCCAGCCCTGATGTCGAAGCCGTCGCGGACGACTCGTCACCGTCGGGGCCCTCCCTCAGGGAGGCGTCGTGAAGGTCGACACAGCGTCGACCGTCGCGGCCGCACTCTTCTTCATCGCCGTCCTGCTGTGGCCGAGTCGCAGCCGTGCCGGCGAACTCGCGGCCGAGGGATCGGTCCGCGCTGTGCCGTCGAGCCGGCCGGGAGACCGGGGCGACCTCGCGTCACCGAGCCTGTGGCAGCAGGACCCGGTCGAGCTGTTCCGTCGCTGGCGGCTGCGACGCCGCTCCGGTGAGCTGGCCGACGACGTGCTCGAGCTGTTGCGTGGCGTCGGGCCGGCGCTCGACGCGGGACTCACCCCCAACCGTGCCATCGAGCTCGCGGCCTCCGCCGCCCTGGGGGCCGAGCGAGTGGCCCGCGCCCGCGAGTCGGCCGAGCGGTCCCGTCGCGAGCCCCGGCGCAGCCGCAGGCGCGGGAGGGACGGCGACCCGGATCTGTCCGAGGGGCACGGGTGGTGGACGGCACACGGTGCCCGCCGGGCGGACCGACGAAGAGGCCGATGGACGGCTCGCACCTCCGGTGGCGCGGTGACGCACGACATCGACCGCCTGGTCGGTGAGCTGCTCGCCGCTGCGGAGCGGGCCGAGGCCCTGTCGCCGGTCTGGGCGCACTGGGGCGCCCGCAGCGGCTCCGCCGAGCTGGCCCTGGTCGGCGCCGCCTGGCAGCTCTCCGAGACCACCGGCGCACCGCTCTCCTTCGCCGTCGACCGAGCCGTGCGCGGCCTGCTCGACGCGAGGGCGCGGCGGCGCAAGGTCGCGGTCGCGGTGGCCGGTCCTCGGGCCACCGTCACGGTCCTGACGGTCCTTCCCCTCGCCGGGCCCCTGTTCGGCCTGGCCGTGGGCATCGACCCCCGCGCCCTCTATCTCGACTCCTCACTGGCGACAGGCTGCGTGGCCGCCGGCCTCGCGCTCGTCTGGGC
>JABFXB010000040.1 GCA_013361975.1 Dermatophilaceae bacterium | reverse complement strand
TCACCGATCGGGGTCCGCGACCCGGCCGAGGTGCACGACGTGCTCTCGGTGCCCGTGTCGCACCTCGTCGAGCCGGCGACCCGCTTCTCGGTGACGCACCCGTCGGGCTACGTCGGGCCCGGCTTCGACCTCGACGACCTGTTCCTCTGGGGCTTCACGGCGGGGCTCGTCAGCAGCGTGCTCGAGCTGGGCGGCCTGTCACGTCCGTGGGACGCGGAGGTCCAGCGACCCCTGCCCGAGCGCTTTCTCGGAGGGAGACGCTGATGAGCGGAGGCACCCTGCTCGACATCGCCCTGGCACTGCTCCTGCTGGCGTACGCCTACTCCGGCTACCGCCAAGGTCTGATCCAGAGCGTCTCGTCCCTGGTGGGTTTCTTCGGCTTCGCGATGCTGGCGGTCTGGCAGCTGCCCGGGCTGCTGGCCCACTGGGACGCCGTGGCCCAGAACGACCGGACGCGCGTCGTCGCCCTCATCGTCGGCGTGGTCGGCTTCGGGTGGCTCGGCCAGTACCTCGGCAGCCTGCTCGGGGCGCAGATCCGCAAGCGCGTGGGGCAGACCTCGCTGCGGCGGCTCGACTCGGTGCTCGGCGCGGTCGTCGTCATGCTGGCTGCGAGCCTCATCGTGTGGTTCATCGGCGGTGCGCTGCGCACGGCCGGCAACCCTGCGCTGTCGAAGGCGATGGCCGAGTCGCGCGTCATGCGGGTGGTCAACTCCGTCGTTCCCGAGCAGACGGGCGACGTCTTCGCGAGCTTCCGCGGGTTCCTGTCGAGCCAGGGCTTCCCGCAGGTCTTCGGTGGGCTGGCTCCCGAGCCGATCACCCCGGTGCAGAACCCTGACCCCGCCGTCGCGCAGTCGCAGGCGGTCCGCGCGGCCGGACGGTCCGTCGTCAAGGTGACCACCCAGTCGCAGTCGTGCCAGCGCGGGCAGGAGGGCACCGGCTGGGTGCTGTCGCCCGGGCGCATCGTCACGAACGCCCACGTCGTCGCCGGAGCCGACGAGGTGCGCATCGAAGCCGGCGACCAGACGCTCCGGGCGCGCGTCGTCGTCTTCGACCCGCGCCGCGATCTCGCCGTGCTGAGCGCTCCGGGCGTCTCCGCGCCGGCGCTCCCACTCGGCGGCGAGGTGGCCCGCGGCGACTCCGCGGCCGTCCCGGGCTTCCCGCTCGACGGGCCCTACCGCGTCGTCTCGGCCCGCGTCCGCGCCCAGCTGGACGCGCGGGGACTCGACATCTACGGACGCGAGCGCGTCGTCCGCGAGATCTACTCGATCGCCGCGACCGTGCAGCCGGGCAACTCGGGCGGGCCCCTCCTCGACCCCCAGGGGCGCGTGGTCGGCGTCATCTTCGCGAAGTCCCTCGAGGACGACTCGACGGGCTACGCGCTCACGCTCGCGGAGGCCAAGCCAGTCCTCGACGCGTCCGCGAACGCCCAGGCCGAGGTCGACACTGGCGCCTGCGTCGCCGGGTGAGCGAACGGCTCGCCGCACCCGCTGACGCGCGGGTGCCACCGGTGCCAGCATGGGGCCATGCAGGTGTCGTTCGTCAGCGCTGACGGGATCACCGACCACGAGGTCACCGACCTCGAAGGGCTGCTCACGCGTACCGACGGCTTCGCGTGGGTCGACGTGCCCGACTGGGACGCCGAGGCGGAGGCGGTGCTCGCCGGCCCGATCAGGGCGCACCCGCTCGTCCGGCAGGCCTGTGCCGAGCGCAACTTCGTGCCGACGGTGCACGCGTACGAGCACCAGCTCTTCGTCATCCTCCACACCGCGCTGGCGGGGGAGGGCGGTCACGTCCACGTGCTCGAGCTCGACCTGGTCGTCGGGGAGCACTGTCTCGTCACGGTGCACGGGCCACGCAACCCCGTCGTGTCGGCCGAGGCCGCGAGCGAGGAGACCCGTGGCGTACGCGCGAGGGTGGAGGCGGGTCGGTTGCGGCCCGGGTCGCCGCACGACCTCGCGTACGCCATCGGCTCGGCGATCGCCCGGCGGCAGAGTGCCGCGGTGCGCCAGGTCGCGACCCGGCTGCCGCCGATGGAGGAGCAGGTCATGGCGGCCGACTTCCGCCGGCCGGAGGACCTGCTCGAGCAGCTCTTCCTCGTGCGGCACGAGCTCATGACGTCGCGCACCATGGCGGCACAGGCGTACGACATCCAGGCGCGCATCCACTCGCTCGAGCGGTTCGTGCCGGACGAGGCGAAGCGCCACGCCCGTGACCTGGCGGAGCAGTTCGAGCGGGTGCGCAACCTCGCCGACGGAGAGATGCAGTTCCTCGTCGGTGTCATCGACCTCTACCAGACCCGTGTCACCACGAAGATGACCGTCGCGATGGAGCGGCTGGCCGTCATCGCCGCGATCACGCTGCCGATCACCGCCATCGCGTCGGTCTACGGGATGAACCTCATCGTCAACGACGAGACGCACGTGCCGCAGCTGCTCGTCGTGCTCGGCGTCATGCTCGTCATCAGCCTCGGCCTGTTGCGGTGGGCCCACCGCCAGGGCTGGTGGTGACAGCGGAACCACGCGCCCCCCTCCTCAACCGTCGAGAGGCCACGAGTGGCCGCCTCTCACCCGTCGAGAGGCCACGAGTGGCCGCCCCTCGACCGTCGAGAGGCCACTGGTGACCGACCGCGGCGACCACCTCGTCGTGCGCACCGGCTCCGACCGAGCTTCCGGTGGCGCACGTTTGGGCTCGTCCCCCGGCTCGTGAGCAACCTCGGCATCGGGCGGCTCGACGGCTTGTCGCGCTACCAGGACGTCGTGACTCTGGCGACGCACCGACGGCGCGGCATCGCGGGGGCGCTCGTACGCGCTGCCGGCGAGTGGGCCTTCGAGGACCCTTCCATCACAAGGCTGGTCATCGTCGCCGACCTCGACGGGCCGCCCGGCGCACTCTACGAGCGCGCCGGTTTCGTCGAGGTCGCGCGCCACGTCGCCGTGTCCCGTTCCGTCCGGTAGACGCCGAGTGGCCGGTGCCCGAGGCAGGCACCGGCCACTCGATGTGTGAGGCGCGGCCACTC
>JABFXB010000208.1 GCA_013361975.1 Dermatophilaceae bacterium | reverse complement strand
GCGGCGTTCGAGAAGGCGTACGCGACGAGGTTGAGCGCCTCGGTCGCGTTCTTCGTGAAGACGACCTCGTCGGCCGGCGCCCCGATGAACGACGCGATGGTCGCGCGGGCCGACTCGAAGTCGTCGGTGGCCTCCTCGGCGAGCTGGTGCGCGCCGCGGTGGACCGCCGCGTTGTGCCTCTCGTAGAAGGCACGCTCGGCGTCGAGGACCGACGTCGGCTTGTGCGACGTCGCCCCCGAGTCGAGGTAGACGAGCGGCCTGCCGTCGCGCACGGTCCGCGCGAGGATCGGGAAGTCGCCGCGGATCGCGGCGAGCTCCCCGTCCGTGAACGGCAGGACGTGCGTCATCCGGCTCAGGCCTCCATCGCCGCGGCGGGGGCCACGGCGAGGTAGCGGTCGTAGCCCTCGTCCTCGAGGCGGTCGGCCAGCTCGGGGCCGCCTTCCTCGACGATCTTGCCCTCGACGAAGACGTGGACGAAGTCGGGCTTGATGTAGCGCAGGATGCGCGTGTAGTGCGTGATGAGCAGGACTCCGAGCCCAGGCGAGGTCGCCGCTTGTGCGCGGTTGACGCCCTCGGACACGATCTTGAGCGCGTCGACGTCGAGGCCGGAGTCGGTCTCGTCGAGCACGGCCACCTTCGGCTTCAGCAGCTCCATCTGGAGGATCTCGTGGCGCTTCTTCTCACCGCCGGAGAAACCCTCGTTGACGTTGCGCTCGGCGAACGCGGGGTCCATGCGCAGGTTGCCCATGGCCTCCTTGACGTCCTTGACCCAGGTGCGCAGCTTCGGGGCCTCGCCGTCGACGGCCGTCTTGGCCGTGCGCAGGAAGTTGCTCACCGTCACGCCGGGGACCTCGACGGGGTACTGCATCGCGAGGAAGAGGCCGGCGCGGGCGCGCTCGTCGACGCTCATCGCGAGGACGTCCTCGCCGTCGAGCGTCACCGTGCCGCCGGTGACGGTGTACTTGGGGTGGCCGGCGATGCTGTAGGCCAGCGTCGACTTGCCGGAGCCGTTGGGGCCCATGATGGCGTGGGTCTCTCCCGACTTCACGGTGAGGTCGACCCCGCGCAGGATCTCCTTGGGGCCGTCCTCGGTCTCGACCGAGACCGTGAGTCCCTTGATCTCGAGCGTGCTCATGTGGGTCAGTTCTCCTTGTTCGTGAGGCTGGGGGTCTGCTGGGTGGGAGCCGCGTATGCCGTCGTGGCCAGCTCCTCCTCGATGGCCGCGGTGACCTCGTCGCGCAGGTCGGCGAGCGGGATCTCGCGGATGATGTCGGCGAAGAAGCCGCGCACGACGAGGCGCTTCGCCTCGTCCTCGCTGATGCCACGCGACTGGAGGTAGAACAGCTGCAGGTCGTCGAAACGTCCTGTCGCAGAGGCGTGCCCGGCGCCCTCGATCTCACCGGTCTCGATCTCGAGGTTCGGCACCGAGTCAGCGCGCGCCCCGTCGGTGAGGATGAGGTTGCGGTTCAGCTCGTAGGTGTCGGTGCCCTCGGCCTCCGCGCGGATCAGCACGTCGCCGACCCACACCGTGCGGGCCGTCTCGCCCTGGAGGGCCCCCTTGTAGGTGACGCGGCTCTTGCAGTGGGGTGCGTTGTGGTCGATGTACGAGCGGTGCTCGAGGTGCTGGCCCGAGTCGGCGAAGTAGACGCCGAGGAGCGTCGCGTCACCGCCGGGGCCGGCGTAGCGCACGTTCGAGTTGACGCGGACGATCTCGCCGCCGAGCGTCACCGAGAGGTGCTTGTAGCGGGCGTCGCGGCCCACGAGCGCGTCGTGCTGGGCGAGGTGCTGCGCGTCGTCGGCCCAGCGCTGCACCGACACGACGGTGAGGTCGGAGCCGTCACCGGTGACCGCTGAGACGAGCTGCGCGTAGCGGCCCGACCCCGTGTGCTCGACGACGACGGTCGCCTTGGAGAAGCGGCCGGCGCGCACGACGAGATGGCCGTGCACGGGCTCGCCGCCCGTGCCCACGAGCGAGACGCGTACCGGCTCGTCGAGCTCGGCCTCGGCCGGGATGTCGAGGAGCAGGGCGCCGTCGGCCGCCGCACCGGCCACGACGGCAGCGCGGTCCTGCGGCGGGAGGATGCCCAGGCCCTGGGCGTCGGCCGCCGTGATCGTCGACGTCGTGACGCCCTCGGGCAGCCGCGTCGTGAGGTCGAGCCCGCCCGCGGCGCCCTCGGCGAGCAGCGCGCCGAGCTTCTTCACGGGCGTGAACCGCCAGTCCTCCTCGCGGCCCGAGGGCACGGGGAAGTCGGCGACGTCGAACGACGCCGTGCGCTCGGCGCGCGACTGGTCGGGCACGAAGGCCGCGGCCGAGTCGGTGTGCGCGGAGGCGCCGGGAATGGTGGCGGTCGGGGCGGCGTCGGGCACCGTGGTCTCGCTCTGCTGGGTGTCGGTGGTGTCGGTCGTGTCAGTGGTCGTCTCAGCCAGAAGGCCCATCAGCCGACGGCTCCTTCCATCTGCAGCTCGATGAGGCGGTTGAGCTCGAGGGCGTACTCCATCGGCAGCTCGCGCGCGATCGGCTCGATGAAGCCGCGCACGATCATCGCCATCGCCTCGTCCTCGGCCATGCCGCGGGACATCAGGTAGAACAGCTGGTCCTCGGACACCTTCGAGACGGTGGCCTCGTGACCCATGGAGACGTCGTCCTCGCGGATGTCGACGTAGGGGTAGGTGTCGGAGCGGCTGATCGTGTCGACGAGCAGCGCGTCGCAGCGCACCGTCGACGCCGAGTGCGAGGCGCCCTCGAGCACCTGCACGAGGCCGCGGTAGCTCGCGCGGCCACCGCCGCGGGCGACGGACTTGCTGATGATCGAGCTCTTGGTGTTCGGGGCGGCGTGCACCATCTTGGAGCCGGTGTCCTGGTGCTGGCCCTCGCCGGCGAAGGCGATCGACAGCGTCTCGCCCTTGGCGTGCTCGCCCATGAGGAAGACCGCGGGGTACTTCATCGTCACCTTGGAGCCGATGTTGCCGTCGATCCACTCCATCGTCGCGCCCTCCTCGCAGGTGGCGCGCTTGGTGACG
>JABFXB010000332.1 GCA_013361975.1 Dermatophilaceae bacterium | reverse complement strand
TGGTGGCTGCGCCAGATCATGAACCGCATCGAGAACGGCCAGGGCACGCAGGACGACATCGACAAGCTCGTCGACATCTGCGACAACATCCTCGGCCGCAGCTTCTGCGCCCTCGGTGACGCGGCCACGAGCCCGATCACCTCGGCCGTGAAGTACTTCCGCGAGGAGTTCGAGGCCGGCATGCACACGCCGGCGCACGAGCTCTTCCCGCCGGAGCACTCGGTCCTCTTCCCCGTCCAGACCAAGGAGTCCAGCGGGATGGTGTCCGCATGACGACGACCGCCTCCACCCCCACGGAGACCAGGCCCGACCAGGTGAGCCTGACGATCGACGGCGTGCCCGTCAGCGTGCCCAAGGGCACGCTCGTCATCCGGGCCGCCGAGCAGGTCGGCATCGAGATCCCGCGCTTCTGCGACCACCCGCTGCTCGACCCGGTCGGCGCCTGCCGCCAGTGCCTCGTCGACGTCGCGATGCCCGACCGCGAGGGCAACGTCCGGCCGATGCCGAAGCCCCAGGCCTCGTGCACGATGACGGTGTCCGAGGGCATGGTCGTCAACACGCAGCACACCTCGCCCGTCGCCGACAAGGCGCAGCAGGGTGTCATGGAGCTGCTGCTCATCAACCACCCGCTCGACTGCCCGGTCTGCGACAAGGGCGGCGAGTGCCCCCTGCAGAACCAGGCGATGAGCGCCGGCCGCCCGGTCTCGCGCTTCGAGGACGTCAAGCGCACCTACCCCAAGCCGGTCAACATCTCCTCGCAGGTGCTGCTCGACCGTGAGCGCTGCGTGCTCTGCGCGCGGTGCACCCGGTTCTCCGACCAGGTCGCCGGTGACCCGTTCATCGCCCTCGTCGAGCGCGGTGCGCTGCAGCAGATCGGCATCTACGAGGAGAAGCCCTTCGAGAGCTACTTCTCGGGCAACACCGTCCAGATCTGCCCGGTGGGCGCCCTCACCGGTGCGGCCTACCGCTTCCGCAGCCGCCCGTTCGACCTCGTGTCGACGCCGTCGGTCTGCGAGCACTGCGCGAGCGGCTGCGCCATGCGCACCGACCACCGTCGTGGTGTCGTGCTGCGCCGCATGGCCGCCGAGGACCAGCTCGTCAACGAGGAGTGGAACTGCGACAAGGGCCGCTGGGCGTTCACGTACGCGACGCTGCCCGACCGCATCGAGCTGCCGATGGTGCGCGACACCGACGGTGAGCTCAAGGTCGTCGGCTGGCCAGAGGCCCTCGCCGCCGCCGCGGCCGGCCTCGCGGGCAAGAAGGCCGGCGTCCTCGTCGGCGGTCGCGTGACCACCGAGGACGCGTACGCGTACGGCAAGTTCGCCCGCGTGGTGCTCGGCACCAACGACGTCGACTTCCGTTCCCGGCCGCACTCGGCCGAGGAGGTCGCCTTCCTCGCCGAGCACGTCGCCGCGACCGGTCCCGAGGGCGGCTCCGTCACGTACGCCGACCTCGAGGCGGCCGGCGCCGTCCTGCTCGTCGGGTTCGAGCCCGAGGACGAGAGCCCCATCGTCTTCCTCCGTCTGCGCAAGGCGTTCCGCAGGCGCAAGACGCAGGTGTATGCCGTCTCGTCGCACGCGACGCGCGGGCTCACCAAGCTCGGCGGCACCCTCATCCCGACCGTGCCCGGCACCGAAGCCGCCGTGCTCGGCGACCTCCGCTCGACCGAGGCGGGGACGAAGGCCCACGAGGCGCTCGCTGCTGGTGGGGGCGCCGGCGGCATCGTGCTCGTCGGCGAGCGTCTCGCCACGTCGCCCGGTGCGCTGCGTGCCGCGGCCGACCTCGCAGCCGCCACCGGTGCCCGCCTCGCGTGGGTGCCGCGTCGGGCGGGGGAGCGCGGTGCGCTCGAGGCCGGTGCGCTCGGTGCGCTGCTGCCCGGTGGCCGTCCGGTCTCCGACGCCGCAGCCGTCGCCGACGTCGCCCGCGTGTGGGACGTCGACCACCTCCCGCAGGCCGCGGCCCGCGACACCGCCGGCATCCTCGCCTCGGCCGCAGCCGGCGACCTCCAGGCGCTCGTCGTCGGTGGCGTCGACCCGGCCGACATCGGCGAGCCGGCCGCTGCCGCGGCGCTCGAGAAGGCCTTCGTCGTCTCGCTCGAGCTGCGCGAGTCGCCCGTGACCGCCGTCGCCGACGTCGTGCTCCCGGTCGCCGCCCAGGCCGAGAAGGCCGGCAGCTACGTCGACTGGGAGGGTCGTGTCCGTGCCTTCGAGGAGGCGCTCGAGAGCGGTGCCGTGAGCGACCACCGCGCCCTCGACATGCTCGCCAGCGAGATGGGCTTCTTCCTCGAGACCCGCACCCAGCGCGAGATCCGCGACCAGTTCGTGGCCCTCGGGCCGTGGATGGGCGCGCGGGCGACCACCGCACCCGCCGGCCAGCGCGCCGCCGGGGCGCCCTACGGCGAGGGTGACTTCGTCCTGTCGACCTGGGCGACGCTCCTCGACGCCGGCCGCATGCAGGACGGCGAGCCGTTCCTCGCCGGCACGGCGCCGCTGGCCGTCGCCCGCCTGTCCGAGGCCTCGGCGACCGGGCTCGGCGTCGTCGACGGCGACCTGGTGACCGTCACGGGCCCGGCCGGCGGCGTCACGCTGCCCGTCGCCGTCACCGTCGGCATGGTCGACGGCGTCGTGTGGCTCCCGACCAACTCCCGGTCGACCGACCAGACCTGTTCCGTGCGCGCAGGCCTCGGCACCGATGCCGGCGGCCGCGTCAACGTCACGAAGGGTGGTGCCGCATGAGCTTCGTGACGGCATACGGGGTGGCCGCCGCGCTGCCCATGGAGAACCCCACGGCCGACTTCAGCGACACCCCGTGGTGGGTCGCGCTGATCAAGGCCGTCGGCGTCTTCGTCTACCTGCTGCTCTCGACCCTGCTCGTCATCTGGTTCGAGCGCCGCGTCATCGGCCGCATGCAGCAGCGCCCGGGCCCGAACCGCAACGGCCCCTTCGGTCTGCTGCAGACGCTCGCCGACGGCATGAAGTCGATGCTCAAGGAAGACATCACGCCGGCCAACGCCGAGAAGCTCATCTACACGCTC
>JABFXB010000429.1 GCA_013361975.1 Dermatophilaceae bacterium | reverse complement strand
CGAGGTCGCGATCGCGTTGGCCGCGTCGTGGAAGCCGTTGGTGTAGTTGAAGCCCATGGCCAGTGCGATGACCGCACCGACCCCGAGCACGGGGATGGTCGTGTCCATCTGGGGGTCAGGACTCCTTGACCGCGATGCCCTCGACGACGTGGGCCACCTTCTCGAACGCATCGGCGGCGTTCTCGAACCCGTCGACGATGGCCTTGACCTTGATCACCTCGACGGCGTCGTGGGCGTTGTTGAAGAGCGCGGCGACGAGCTTGCGGTGAAGCGAGTCGGCCTGGTTCTCGAGGCGGTTGATCTCGATCCAGTAGCTCTTGAGGTCCTTGAGGGAGCGCAGCCGCGGCATGGCCTCGGCCGTGACCTCGGCCATGCGGGCGAGGATCTCGAACTGGTCGGCGAGGCCCTCCGGGATCTCACCCAGGCGGTAGAGCACGATGAGGTCGGCGGTCTCCTCGATGTAGTCCATGCAGTCGTCGAGGGACGCGGCGAGGTTGTGGATGTCCTCGCGGTCGAACGGGGTGATGAACGAGCTGTTCACCTTGTTGATGAGCTCGTGCGTCGCGTCGTCGGCGGCGTGCTCGAGCTCCTTGAGCCGGTCGGCGACCGCCTGCCGCGTCGAGGGCTCGACCTCCAGGAAGCGGGTCAGCTCCCGGGTCGCCGCGACGAGGAGCTCGGCGGATGAGGTGAAGAGGGTGAAAAAGCTCGTGTCCTGGGGTGTGACGCGAAAACCCACGAGGTTGCTCCGGTCGATCGGCGGCTGGTCCGGGGACGATGCTACGGCGTAGTAGTGACTCGAACGCAATCCGGCGGTCATCGGGCGTTTGCCTCGTGTTGGGACAGGCACGGCCCGTCGGGCAGCGCGCCCCTCAGGCGGGAGTGGTGGTCGACGGGCCCGCTGGGGCGCCCCCACCAGTGATGCCGAGCAGCTCGTCGACCTCGTCGGGGGTGAAGTGGCGCGGGCTGGCTGACGCAGCGACCACCAGGTCGCTCACGAGCTCGATCTCGTCGGCCAGTGCGACATCGAGCAGGTCTCCGGAGCGTTCCTCCTCGGGCGTCATGAGATCACTGTAGGCACCGGCGCTGGGGCCCGTGTAGGTAAGGCTCGAACGAGATGCTCGCACGCCTCGACAGACGCTCGACACGTTCAGGACAGACATGTGACGTCGCGGAGACACGTCCGCCGCCGCGGCCACGACGTGGGCGGGTGCCGGGAAGAGGTTGCGTCGGGCCGGGAGCGCCTCTCGGCACTGGGCCGCTCGTAGCGGCTGAATTTGGGACCCGGGGCTACCGCGACCCGACGCGCGTCAAGGATAGATCGGCGCGAACGGATCACCAAAGACGGTCAGACGCAAGGCTTGGTGAGGGGTGGCCGAGGGGTCGCCGCGAGGTGGCCCTTCCCTCTCAGTCCAGCGAGTCGGCGCGCCAGAGGCGGGCGCAGACCGTGAGGTCCTCGGCCATGACGAGGACGTTGGCCGCCTGCTCGGCGCTGTCGTCGCCGGACGAGGTGTCGGCGCGGCCGGCGGACACGACCCGGCAGAAGGCAGCAGCGCGCTCGAGGGCGACGGCGAGGTCGCCCTCGAAGACGCCACGCATCACCTCGTCGATGACGCGTCCCATCTCCTGCGGGCCCGGGGGCTCGGCAGCGCCGGCCACCGCGTGGTTCGGGCCGGTGAACCGGATGCCGGCGGCGTACTCGCGACTCGCCTCGGCCGGGGCTCGCTGGACCCACTCGCGCAGGACGTAGAGGCGCCAGAGTGCGCCCGGCAGGGATCGGGCCGGACGCTGCGACCACAGCTCGGCGAGGGTCGACAGACCGATGTCGTCGACGAGTGCGACGAGCTTCTGCGTGACGGCCGGGTCGGCCGCCGCTCGCCCGGCGTGGACGAGCGCGAGTGCCGTCTCGTGGGCGACGTGGATCTGCTCGGTCGGGTCGTACGCGGGCCCGTGCGCCTCGAGCGCGGACTCGCTGAAGAAGGCGGGCCTCCGGTGGGCGCGATGCTCGCTCTCGGTCATCCCTGCAGGCTAGCCCCCGGCGCCCACGGCAGCGGCCGGTCCGAGATGCCGCAGACCTTGGACAAAGCTGAAATTTCTGTCGAGCCCTTGTGCAATGTTGAGTCTTTGTCTAGGGTTCCAGTGACGGTCAAGAAAGCGCCGCCGCCCACTCTGGATGGAGCTGTCATGACTGACTCGTCGCACGGTCCGCGCAAGGACGCCCGTACTCGTGAGCTGATTGCCGCGATCCGCACGTCGTCGTCCGAGACGGAGCGATCAGAGGCCCTCGAGGCCGTGACCCGCCTCCACATGCCCTTGGCACGCTCGCTCGCCCACCGCTATTCCGGCAAGGGCCTCGACCGTGATGACCTCGAGCAGGTCGCGTTCCTGGCGCTGCTCAAGGCGATCAAGCGCTTCGACCTCGACCAGCCGACCGAGTTCGGCGCCTACGCGACGCCCACCATCACCGGTGAGCTGCGCCGTCACTTCCGCGACCACGGCTGGCTCGTGCGGCCACCCCGCGGCCTCCAGGAGCGTCGCCAGCTGGTGTCCGACACCCGGACCCGGCTCGAGCAGCAGCTCGGACACGAGCCCGGTCCCGCCGACATCGCCGACGCCCTCGACCTCACCCTCGACGAGGTCAAGGAGGCGCAGGTCGCCTCGACGAACTTGCGGCCCGCCTCGCTCGACGCCACGACGACTGAGGGCGGTCGCCCGGTGCTCGACCTCGTCGACGCTCGCGCCGACCACGACTCCGACCCCGCCCGCGACGAGGGCATCGTCGTTCGCACGGCACTGATGAGGCTGCCGGCACGTGAGCAGCGCATCGTCGAGCTGCGCTTCGGCCACGACATGACCCAGGCCGAGATCGCCGAGACGATGGGCCTGAGCGCGATGCAGGTGAGCCGGCTGCTGCGCCGCATCCTCGCCGACCTGCGCGAACACCTCGAGTCCTCCGAGCTGCTCAGCGCCTGAGGGCGCGAGCCCGCGAGTCTCGGGACGCCGCAGACCCGGGGACCTGCTCATGGTCGGGCATCCGGTGGGGTG
>JABFXB010000128.1 GCA_013361975.1 Dermatophilaceae bacterium | reverse complement strand
TCGCTGCTCGCGAGCATCGAGGACCTGTGGCACCTGGAGCACCTCGGCTACGCCGCGCACCCGGGTCTGCCCCGCTTCGGACTCGACGTCTGGAACGGCCGGCGCTGATTTCGGCGCGGGCGAGGTTGAGCGTTCAGCGAACGTCCATCCCCCGTTCACCCGGCGCCCAGCAAACGGGATCTCTTCCCCTCCATGGTGGTTCGCGGTTTCCGGTGATCCGTGCCGGTACTAGCACCAACGTCTGAATGGCCGATTTGGATACCCGGTGCCACGCTGGTGCGACACAGCTCTCACCGACTCCTTGGAGCCCTGCCGAGATGACCACAGACTTCGCCCTTCCCGTCCCCTTCGACGGCCTTCCCGACCTCACGCCTGTCGAGACCGCACGCCTGGTCCGCGCCAAGGCGGCCTACACCACCCGGTTCGCGCGTCGCCTCTTCCTCGAGTCTGCGGGCCCCTACGCGCTGCAGACGGCGGGCACGCCCCGATCGGGCGACGTCGTCCTCGCCCGGGTCGTCGAGATCGGGCAGCACCAGCGCCTGGAGGACCCCAGCGGCCGCCGCGCCGCCCTGTTCGTCGGTGACGAGATCCTCGTCGCGTACGGGGCGCGCTACGCGCCGGACCAGTTCGAGGCCGAGGTGCCGGCCGACCTGGGACCGACGCGTCTCGTGGCGGCCGGTGGCCTGGCGGCGAACGTCGTGTCGCAGCACGCCGAGATGCTCGAGGCAACCACGCTCGAGCCGATCGGGCTCGTCGTCGACCACGCCGGAGTCGTCAATCTGCGACGGTGCGCGCCCTACTCGGTCGCGGGGGCGCCGACCCCGCGGCACCCGGGGCGCGTCCCCACCATCGCCGTGCTGGGCACGTCGATGAACTCCGGCAAGACGACGACCGTCGGCTCCATCGTCCGCGGTCTGTCCAGGGCGGGCCTCACGGTGGCGGCCGGCAAGGTCACCGGCACCGGCGCGGGAGGCGATCCCGGGGTCTTCGCCGACTCCGGGGCCTCCCGCGTGCTCGACTTCACCGACTTCGGGCACCCCTCGACGTACCTGCTGCCGCACGGGGAGATCGCCGGCCTGACCAGGGCGATCCGCGACGAGCTGCTGCTCGGCAGTCCCGACGTCGTCGTCCTCGAGGTCGCAGACGGGCTCTTCCAGCGCGAGACCGCCCAGCTCGTCGCCGACCCGGCCTTCGGCTCGATGGTCGACGCGGTGGTGTTCGCAGCCGGTGAGGCGCTCGGCGCCGTCGCCGGCCTGGAACGGCTCCGCTCCCTGGGCTTGCCGGTCATGGCCGTGAGTGGCCTGCTGACGGCCTCACCGCTCGCGACCGAAGAGGCGCGCGGGCACCTACCGGTCCCGGTGTGGGGGCCCGAGGAGCTGGCCGGCCCGAAGGCCGCTGCACTCGTGCCGCCCGTGTCGCCGCTTGCCAGCCGTCCCCAGTCCGCTCGCATCCATGCCGCTTCGTCTGCCGAGCCCGTCGCGGTCTGAGCGCCCCCCGGCGCTGCCTCCGCTGTGGTCGGGCCGGCGGCGGGTGCAGCTGTCGCTGCTGGCCCTGACCGGTCTCGGGCAGGCGACGATCGCAGGCCTCGGTGCGCACGTGCTGATCCGGCTCCTCGGTGGGCCGTCCGCGAGGCCGGCCGCACTGCTCGTCGGCCTGATGGCTGCGGCGGCCCTGTGCGTCGGAGGCTTGCGCATGGCGGAGCGGGTCATCGCCGAGCGCGTGAGCCAGGGCTACGTCCACGAGCTGCGCCTCGGCCTCGTCGAACGCACCCTCGAACGTGGCTCCACGAACCTGGGCGTCACCGTGGCCCGCACCACGAACGACCTCAGCGCCGTACGCACCTGGATCTTCCAGGGAGTGGTCCCCCTGGCAGTGGGAGTGCCCTTCCTCCTCGGTGCGACGGCGGCCCTCTTCTTCATCGACCCGATGCTCGCGCTGACCCTCGTCGTTCCGCTGGGCGCTCTGGGGCTCGCGATGCGGCGGCTCGTCCCGGTCGCGTACCAGCGGAGCAGGCACCTGCGTCGCATCAGGGGGCGGCTCGCCGGCCACGTCACCGACACCGTGATGGCGGCGCCGGGCATCCGTCCGGCGGGCGGTCAGGAGCGAGAGCTGCGGCGCGTCGAGAGACTCAGCAGACAGCTTGGACAAGCCGCCATCAGCCGCGCCCGCACTGGCGGCGCGCTGCGCGGCGTCGCGGCGGCCACGTCGGGGCTGGCGTCCGCCAGTGCCATCGCCGTGGGACTGGCCACCCACCTGCCGACCGCCGAGATCGCCGCAGCGCTCACGATCAACGGGCTGCTGAGCACCCCCATCCACGACCTGGGACGCGTCGCAGAGTTCCGCCAGACGTACCTGGCCGCCCGTCACGTCATCGCCCCCGTCCTGCAGCCCGGCCCGGTGCGCCGGCACGGCCTTCCCGGCACCGAGGAATGCGCCGTGGCGTCCGAAACCGCCTCTGCGACAGAGGCTGTCGTCATCTCGGGCTTCGACGTCGGGACTGTGAGCCTGCCGCGACTGGAGGCAGCGCCGGGCGACCGGGTGCTCCTGCGCACGGGCAGCTCGGCGCTCGACTCGGAGATCCTGCACCGTCTCGTCTCGTCCACGCAGCTCGCGCCCGGACAGGTGAGCGTGAACGGCGTGGACCTGGCGACGGCGTCACCCCGCGACACCAGGCACGTGCTCGGGTTCGCCGCCCGCGGCATGATGCTCACCCGCTCGTCCGTGGCACGCACTGTGGCCTACCGCGTCTCGGGAACGCCGGGCGAGGACGTGACGGACACCCTGCGGCGCGTCGGCCTCCACGACGCGGTCGAGATGCTGCCCGACGGGGCGCAGACCATCCTGCGTCGCGGGGGCCAGCCGCTGACCCGCCACCAGCGTGCGCTCCTGGCGCTCGCCCGCTCGATCTATCGCAACCCGGCGCTGCTCGTGCTCGACCACGTGGACGCCGACCTGGGCCGCGAAGGCAGGGACGTGCTCCTCGAGGTCCTGCGCTCCCATCCGGGCGTGGTCGTCATCGCAACCGACCTGCCCGGCGAGTCGTGGAC
>JABFXB010000346.1 GCA_013361975.1 Dermatophilaceae bacterium | reverse complement strand
GCCGGGGCCGCCCAGGCGTCGTTCCCCGTGACGACGCAGCAGCTGACGAACGCCCAGTCGGCCGTCATCATCGGCACCGTGGGCGGGGTCTTCAGCACCGAGCGGCACGGGATCATCACCGTCTGGGACGCCTTCCACTTCGCGAACGGCAGCGTCTCCGTGTTCCCCGGTGGCACGGGCACCGGGCGCGTGGTCTCCCAGCCGGCAGGCGTCGACTGCCTCATCGCGAACGGCAGCGGCTCGGGCACGTGCAGCGCGTTCTTCGCCGTCGGCACCGTCGTCCGCCTCGACGCGACGCCGGCAGCGAACTCGAAGTTCGTCGGCTTCGCTCCCAAGCCGGGCTGCATCGACGCCTCGAAGATCACCGTCGCCCGAGGAACCGACCACGCCTGCCAGGTGGGCTTCCTGCCGAGGTGAACCAGGCCGCGCGAGAGCCGCACGAGAGCCCGGTGGCCGCCGCACGGCACACGGCTGGTCGCCGAGGGCTGCCCAAAGGTACTAGTACCTACGGACGATGCCCGGCTCGATCGGGGCCGCCCTAGGCTGGTCGCTTCAGTGCACTGCCGCTCCGCCCGGCGCAGTCGCCCGCGCCGCCCGCCGCTACAGCGCTCCGCTCGGTACCGAGGGAGTTCACGCATGGCTGCTTCACCGACCGTCAGTCCACGTTCCGCTCCACACAGCGGCCTCCGCAGACGGGCCGGTCGACGGCACGGCAGACGAGCCGGGGTGCTCGTCGGGGGAGTGGCGACCGCTGCGCTCGCGCTCACCCTGCCGCAGTCCGCGATCGCGACCGGCTCGTCCACGCCCGTGCCGATCGGTGACCCCATCGGGCCCCGCATCCAACCCGGACCGGTCCGGGTGGACCTGACCACGGTGACCACCGCCGTGACTGCGCCCCTGGCCGGGATCACGGCCAAGGGGCACCCCAACGAGCTCTTCGTCGTCGACCAGGTCGGAATCCTGTGGAGCCTCAACCTCACCGCGCCGGCGCCGGTCACTCCGACCTCGGTGCTCGACGTGTCGAGCCTGCTGGTCGGCCCGAAGGACCCGAAGGACGAGCGAGGCTTCCTCGGTGCCGCCTTCTCGCCCGCCTTCGACACCGACGGCCTCGTCTACACCGACACCTCCGAGGCGACCAGCCCCGCCGACCACCCGCTGCGACCGAGCAACGACGCGTGCCTGGCGGCTTCGGCGCAGGTCCCCGACCACGTCGACGTCATCCGCGAGTGGCACCTCGTCACCGACGCGACGGGCGCCCTGCACGTCGACCCGGCCATGCCGAACGGACGCAAGCTGCTCTCCTCGGAGCACCCGCAGGCCAACCACAACGCCGGCGACATGCACTTCGGCCCGGACGGGTTCCTCTACGTCACCGACGGTGACGGCGGTGGCGCCGACGACCAGAACTGCCAGACCAACTTCGACGGCAACCCGATGTTCGGGCATCCCGGTATCGGCAACGGCCAGAGCCTCGACACCCCGCTCGGCAAGATGCTGCGCATCAACCCCAGGCAGGCGGACACGCGCGGGACGGTGTCGGCCAACGGCGCCTTCCGGATTCCGCCCGGCAACCCGTTCCCGGACGGCACGGTGCCCGAGATCTACTCCTACGGCCTGCGCAACCCGTTCCGGTTCTCGTTCGACCGTGGCACCGGCGACCTGTGGGTGGCGGACGTCGGACAGAACGACATCGAGGAGGTCGACCACGTCACGGCGCCCGGCCAGAACTTCGGCTGGCACGTCAAGGAGGGCACCTTCCTCTTCGACGCCGGAGGGTTCCAGCTCAAGGGCTCACGCTCGGACGGGTTCCCGTTCGCGAACTCGCCCGGGAGCCCGGCGAACCTCGTCGACCCCGTGGCCGAGTACGACCACGACGACGGCACGGCCGTCATCGGAGGCTACGTCTACCGCGGCGCGTCGATGCCGGGCCTCAGCGGCCACTACGTCTTCGGTGACACCTCGCGGCGACTGAACAACGGGCAGGGGCGGCTCTTCGCCTTCGACGCCGACCACCGTTCCGCCGTCACTGCGGACAACACCATCGTGGAGCTGCGCGACGCGCCCCTCGACTTCCAGCTGATCGGCTTCGGTCAGGACAGCGCAGGAGAGCTGTACGCGCTCGTCTTCGGAGTCCCGGGCCCCAACGGCACAACGGGGGCGGTGCTGCGGCTCAGTCAGTCCGGGTCGTAGCCGCGCTCGAAGCTGCACCACCCGTCAGGCGCCCGACAGCCGGGGCGCCCGGCGGGGGTGGGCAGCCGCGAGTCTCGAGGGCGCGTCAGCTGGTGGCTCCGACCGGCGTGGTCGGGCGCGGGCGGATCGCCGCGCGCGTGAGCCGTGGGACATCGGCCGCCAGCCGGGTGCTCGCGGCACTCGCGATCGCGTCGGCGGCGTCCAGCGTCAGGTCGCTGTCCACCTGGACGGTGCCTTCGGCGTGGATCTCGTGACCGATCCAGCGGAGCCTGACGTCCCGAACACCTCGGACGCCGGGTGTGGCGGCCAGGGCCGCCTCGGCCGCGTCCACCAGCTTGGGGTCGATCCCGTCCATGAGGCGACGGAAGACGTCACGGGCCGCGGTGCGCAGGACGAGGAGGATGGCCACGGTGATGAGCAGCCCGACGACCGGATCTGCCCAGCTCCAGCCCAGCGCGACGCCGCCGGCGCCGACGAGGACGGCGAGGGAGGTGAGTCCGTCGGTGCGCGCGTGGTGACCGTCGGCGACGAGGGCGGCCGAGCCGATGGCGCGTCCCTCGCGGATCCGGAAGACGGCGACGGCCTCGTTGCCGAGGAAGCCGATGAACCCGGCAGCTGCGACCCAGCCGAGGTTGTGCACCGGCGCCGGGGCGAGCAGGCGGTCGATGGCCTGCCAGCCGGCGACGACGGCGGACAGGGCGATCATGGCGACGACGAAGAGCCCAGCGAGGTCTTCGGCTCGGCCGTACCCGTGGGTGAACCGACGGGTCGTCGCGCGTCGTCCGATGACGAACGCGATCCACAGCGGCACGGCGGTCATCGCGTCGGAGAAGTTGTGGATCGTGTCGGCGAGGAGCGCCACGGAC
>JABFXB010000161.1 GCA_013361975.1 Dermatophilaceae bacterium | reverse complement strand
CTACCTGCCGCTGTCGCGCCTGCTCAACTTCTACGTCGGCGCCACCCGGCAGCTGCACCAGGTCACGAGCGACTTCCTCGGCGAGCGGCCCGCCAAGACTCCGTTCGTCATCGGCGTCGCCGGGTCGGTGGCGGTCGGCAAGTCGACGACCGCCCGCATCCTCCGCGAGATGCTGGCCCGCTGGCCCGACACCCCGCGGGTCGCGCTCGTCACCACCGACGGCTTCCTCTGGCCCAACGCCGAGCTCGAGAAGCGCGGGCTGCTCCAGCGCAAGGGCTTTCCGGAGTCCTACGACCGTCGGGCGCTGCTGCGCTTCGTCGCCGAGATCAAGTCGGGTCGCGCGGAGGTCACCGCCCCGGTCTACTCGCACCTGACCTACGACATCGTCCCGGGCGAGCGCATCGTCGTGCGCCAGCCCGACGTGCTCATCGTCGAGGGCCTCAACGTGCTCCAGGCGCCCGAGGTGCACCCGGTGCGCGGTACCGGCCTCGCGGTCAGCGACTTCTTCGACTTCTCCGTCTACGTCGACGCCTGGGTCGACGACGTGCGCAAGTGGTACGTCGACCGGTTCCTGCGGCTGCGCGAGACGGCGTTCTCCGACCCCGACTCGTACTTCCACCGGTATGCCGTGCTGTCCGACGAGGAGGCGGTCGCCACGGCCAACCGCATCTGGCGCGAGATCAACGGCCCGAACCTCGTCGAGAACATCCTGCCCACCCGGTCGCGCGCCAGCCTGGTGCTCTCCAAGGGTGACAACCACGAGGTGCGCCGGGTCCGCCTCCGCAAGATCTGAGGCTCACCCACCGGCTCGAGCAGCCACAGACGCAGGTATGCCGTGTGGCCGGCCCCCGCTGGGAGCCGGCCACACGGCATACGTCATCTGGCGGTCAGTGGCCCGGGGGCCTCTGACTGCTCAGTACCAGTGCGGCGACCGCGCCTGCCACGTCGACCACGCGTTGCAGGGGTTGCCGTAGGACATCTTGATGTACCACATGCCCCACTTCATCTGCGTGATCGGGTTGGTGCGGTAGTCGGAGCCGAAGGTGGCCATCTTGCGGGCCGGCAGCGACTGCGCGATGCCGTAGGCGCCGGAGCTCTGGTTCTCGGCCCACCAGCGCCAGTCGCTCTCGCCGGTCCACAGGTTGACGAGGCAGTTGTACTGC
Source organism: Dermatophilaceae bacterium (assembly GCA_013361975.1). Lineage (GTDB taxonomy): Bacteria > Actinomycetota > Actinomycetes > Actinomycetales > Dermatophilaceae > Terrabacter. Next base: position 1,895 of record JABFXB010000161.1, on the reverse strand, counting down.
GAGTCGCTCGTCCAGCCCTGGTCGGCCATCAGCACGCGGGCGGCGGACTTGGGGTCCTCCTTGGCGTTCGCGATGGCGCGCTGGCGCTCACGCTCGCGCTCGGCCTTCTCAGCAGCCTCGCGGGCCTTCTCGGCCTGCTTGGCTGCCTCCTTCTTCTGCTTGGCCTCGAGCTCCTTGGCCGTGCGCAGGCCGGTTGCGGCGATCGCCGTGCGGCGCTCGTTGCGCGAGACCGACGCGGCTGCGCGGTAGGTCGTGTCGACGGTCGTGGCGCGGGCCAGCTCGTCGGTCTGGGCTGCGACGCCCGAGCCGACGACGAAGGCGGCCGTGTCGGCGCCGATGATGTTCGTGGCCTTGGCGTAGGCGAGGCCGGAGGCACCCAGGCCGAGGGCCAGCGCGCCGGCGAGGACCGGGCGCCCGCGGTGGCGCTTGCGCGGCGGGGTCGTCTCGTGGCGGTTGCGACGCGTAGCCGAGGCGTGGCCCGACGCGTGCGCCGACGGGTGGCTCGACGCGCCCTGCGTCATCGGCTGCGTGGTCACCCGCTCCGGTGACCGCGGCACCGCGGAACCGGACGGGGCGGGGGTGCCGGGCCGGCTCGGGCGCGCTCCAGGGGTGGCGCGCTTCGAGCTGGGAGCGGATGAGGGAGCCGGTGCGTTGCGGTGCCGGCCTTCATACCGTGCCATGGACGTACGTCACGCCTTCCTGGGTGTAGGGGTCAGGTGCCCGACGCAGGCGCGGGACGGCAGCTGGCCGCCCCGGGACTGGTCGTGGTGCGAGGGAGATCGCCGGTCCGCCAGCGCTCACACCCCACGGCGAGCGTTACCGATCCGAGATCTTCGATGTGCAACGGTGCCAGCGCAGGGCACCCAAGAGCAAGTTCGGGCCCCACCGTAATGGGTAGATGGTGCGATTTGCGCCTGCGTGCCAGCACACGGCGCCCCCGAGCGCCTGCTCAGGGACGCCGTGCGCGACGTGACTCAGGTCACACGTCGAGACCCTCCAACATGTCGGTGACGAGGGCCGCGATCGGGCTGCGCTCGCTACGGGTCAGGGTGACGTGGGCGAACAACGGGTGGCCCTTCAGCTTCTCGATGACGGCGGCGACACCGTCGTGGCGCCCGACCCGGAGGTTGTCGCGCTGGGCGACGTCGTGGGTGAGCACGACCTTCGAGTTCTGCCCGATGCGCGAGAGCACCGTGAGCAGCACGTTGCGCTCGAGCGACTGCGCCTCGTCGACGATGACGAAGGCGTCGTGGAGCGACCGACCGCGGATGTGCGTGAGCGGCAGCACCTCGAGCAGCCCCCGGTCCATGACCTCCTCGACGACCTCGGTCGAGACGAGCGCGCTCAGCGTGTCGAAGACCGCCTGGCCCCACGGGTTCATCTTCTCGGCCTCGGTGCCGGGCAGGTAGCCGAGCTCCTGCCCGCCCACCGCGAAGAGCGGCCGGAAGACGAGCACCTTGCGCTGGATCCGCCGCTCCATGACCGACTCCAGACCCGCGCACAGCGCGAGCGCAGACTTTCCGGTGCCGGCCCGGCCGCCGAGGCTGACGATGCCGACGTCCGGGTCGAGCAGCAGGTCGAGGGCGATGCGCTGCTCGGCGCTGCGGCCGTGCAGGCCGAACGCGTCGCGGTCGCCACGCACGAGGCGGATCTGCTTGTCGGCCCCGACCCGCCCCAGACCGCTTCCCCGCGGCGAGAGCAGGACGAGACCGGTGTGGCACGGCAGCTCCGCCGCGCCGGCGTGCTCGACGCGCCCGCGGTCGTAGAGCTGGTCGAGCTCCTCGGTCGTGACCTCGAGCTCCTGCAGACCGGTCCAGCCGGAGTCGACCCCCTGCTCGTGGCGGTACTCCTCGGCCTCGAGCCCGCAGGCGGAGGCCTTGACGCGCATCGGGAGG
>JABFXB010000470.1 GCA_013361975.1 Dermatophilaceae bacterium | reverse complement strand
GCGGTCCCAGATGACGAGGATGCCGCCGTAGTTGCGGTCGAGGTAGCCGCTGTTCATGCCGTGGTGCACCCGGTGGTGCGAGGGCGTGTTCATGACGAGCTCGACCGGGCGCCAGAGCTTTCCGACGCGCTCGGTGTGCAGGAAGAACTGGTAGAGCAGCGAGATGGACTGCTGGAGGAAGATCGCCCAGGGCGGCACGCCGAGCAGCGCGAGCGGCGCCCAGAACGGGATGCCGCCGAACGGCGTCCACGTCTGGCGCAGGGCCGTCGAGAAGTTGTAGCGCTGGCTCGAGTGGTGCACGACGTGGCTGGCCCAGAGGATGCGCACCTCGTGGTGGCAGCGGTGGTACCAGTAGTAGGCGAGGTCCTCGGCGAGGAAGATGACGACCCACACCCACCACAGCGAGGTGTCGAGGCGCAGCGGCGTGACGGCATACAGGGCGGCGTAGACGACGAGCTGCAGCGCCTTGTAGCCGACGCCGACGACGACGCTGCCGATGCCCATCGACAGGCTGGTCACGGTGTCGCGCACCTCGTAGCCGACCTCGTCGTCGTCGGGCGCGAACCACAGCGAGACGACCTCGATGACGATGAACGCGATGAAGAACGGGATCGCGGTGACGATGAGCTCGACCATCACGCGCCCCGGGTGAGGTGGTCGAGCGTGCTGCCGCCGTCGGTGAGGCTCGACCACACGTCGATCGCCTGGGTGAGGATCGCGTCGGCGAGGCGGCCGGCCTCGGCGTCGTCGCGGGCAGCGATGGCGGCGGCGAGCGGCGCGTGTGGCAGCAGGTCGGCGCGGTCGGCGGCGAGCAGCGCATCCATCGAGCCGGGGGCGCCGTCGATGGCGTGCATGAGCGAGTTGAGCGCGAGGCGGAAGGCGAAGTTGCCGCTCGCCTCGACGACCTCGAGCCAGAAGCTGCGGTCGGCGTCGTCGATGTCGGGGCAGCCGTATGCCGTCGCGGCGGCGACGATGCGGGCGTGACCCTCCGCGGTGCCGCGGGTGGCGGCCAGGCGCGCGGCGTCGACGCCGATGCAGCGGCGCATCTCGAGGCCGTCGCGCAGGATCGTGGGGTCGAGGCCCTCGCCGGAGCGGGCCAGGTGGGCGAGCAGGTCGAGACCGGCGCTGCTGCGCACGTCGAGCACGCGGGTGCCGCCGCCGTGGGTGACCTTGACGAAGCCGGCCGCCTGCAGGCGCTGGAGGGCCTCGCGCACGGCGTGCCGGTTGACGGCGAACGAGGCGGCGAGCTCGCGCTCGGGTGGCAGGGAGTCTCCGGGCGAGAACCGGCCGGTGAGCACGGCGTCGCGCAGCTCGGAGAACACCTCGTCGGAGACCGATCGTCGGGCGACAGGGCCGAATCCGCTCTGACTCATGGCGCCTACCCTTGCAGCCTCGCGTTCAACTCATCAAGAGGTTGGACCAATTTGTGGTCCGCGCTGCTGTGTAGGTTGAGCGCCATGCCGGACCCCTCGAGCGAGCTCAGCATCCAGGAACGCCTCTACCCCGACCTACCGTGCTTCGGCTGCGGCCAGGCCAACGACAAGGGCCTGCGGCTGCGGAGCTACCCGCTCGGCGAGGCGGCCGTCGACGGCGTCACCGCCTCGTTCACTCCGTGGCCCGAGCACGACAACGGCCTCGGCTACCTCAACGGCGGCATCATCGGCACGGTGCTCGACTGCCACAGCGCGGCGGCCGTCATGCTCGAGGCCGAGCGGCGCGGCTGGCCTCCGCTGCCGGGCGCCGACCTGTCCTACGTCACCGCCGGGCTCGAGGTGCGCTACCTGCGGCCCGCGCCGCTGCACGACACGGTCGAGCTGTTCGCGACGGTGACCGACGCGGACGAGCCGCAGATGACGGTCGAGGTCGAGCTGCGCTTCGACGGCAAGGTGCGGGCGCAGGCGACCGCGCTCTGGAAGCGCTGGCGCCCCCGCCCCTGAGCCGGCGCGCAATCAGTGGAGGAGCTGCCCGGCGAAGGCTGCGGCGATCTTCGTGTGGCCCGACCGGTTCGGGTGCACGCCGATGAGCCGGTCGACGGTGCCGCCGTGGCGTCCCACGACGGCCGGGTGCATCGCGATCCGCTCGGCAGATCGCTGCGCCGCCCCCTCTTCAATCGAGAGAAGACTCCGTCCCCGGCGAGCGTCAGTGCGACGGCTCGGGGTCGTGCGCGGGATGGTGGTGGTGGATCGGGCCCTCCGTCGTGGCGAGCCGCTCGCCCGCTCCGCCCCACCGCAGCGCGATGATCTCGGCCGCGATCGAGACGGCCGTCTCCTCGGGAGTGCGGGCGCCGAGGTCGAGGCCGATGGGCGAGCTCATCCGGGCGAGCTCGTCGTCGGTCAGGCCGGCCTCGCGCAGGCGGGCAAGGCGGTCCTCGTGGGTGCGCCGTGAGCCCATCGCGCCGATGTAGGCGACCTCGGGGAGGCGCAACGCCACCTCGAGCAGCGGCACGTCGAACTTCGGGTCGTGGGTGAGCACGGCGATGACGGTGCGCGAGTCGATGCGGCCCTCGTCGACCTCGTTCCGGAGGTAGTCGTGCGGCCACCTGACGATCACCTCGTCGGCGCCGGGGAAGCGGGTCTTCGTCGCGAAGACGGGGCGGGCGTCGCAGACGGTGACGTAGTAGCCGAGGAAGCCACCGACCCGCGCGACGGCGGCAGCGAAGTCGATGGCGCCGAAGACGAGCATGCGCGGCTTGGGCGCGTGGGCGGCCACGAAGACACGCATGCCCTCGCCGCGACGCTCACCGTCGGGGCCATAGGTGAGGATGGCCGAGCGACCTTGCGCGAGAAGCCCTCTCGCGTCGTCGCGTACGGCGTCGTCGGCACGCCCGCTGCCGAGCGACCCGAGCACGGAGGTGTCCTCGTCGTCGCCGTCGGTCTCGGGGTGCACGACCACGCGCCGGCCCACCCACGCCGGCTCGGGGTGCTCGATCACCGTGACGACGGCGACGGGACGGCCCGCGGCGATGTCGTCGGCGACGGCGCCCAGCTCGGGGAAGGTCTCGCGGTTCACCTTCTCGACGAACACGTCGAGGATGCCCCCGCAGGTCAGCCCGACGGCATACGCGTCG
>JABFXB010000115.1 GCA_013361975.1 Dermatophilaceae bacterium | reverse complement strand
GGCCGTGCCGCCGGCCGCAGGAGCCGCGGCGGTGGGCGGGGCCACCACTGCGGGAGGCGCCGGCGGCGTCGACGACGTGGCGCCGCCGACGACGACGCTGGGCAGCACGGTGAGCACGAGCACGTCGGTCGGGTGGGTGCCGGTCGCGGCTGCAGCGGCGGCCGGCGTCGTCTGCGCCGCGTGCGCGACGACGACGACCTGGGCGGCGGGGGCTCCGAGGTTCTGGGTGACGGTGGGGACCACGGTGATGCCGAGGCCGACGACGAGACCCGCCACGGCGGTGGCGATGGGTGGCCCGAGGGTCGTCCCGGCGAGCAACGACCCACCCGCGAGGGCGACTGCAGGAGCGGTCACGGCTGCCCCCGACACCAGGGCGCTGGTGCCGACGACTCCCGCGGCGATGGGCGCGCTGACCGCGGCACCGCCGACCGCTCCGGCCGAGACGGCTGTGCCCGCAGCCACCGAGGTGGCCCCCAGAGACGCCGCGCCGGCGCCCGAGGCGATGGCTCCCGATGCCGCACCGGCCGCGGTGCTGGTCGCGGTGACACCCGCAGCGGTGGCTCCGGCGCCCGATGCCGCGCCGCCGGTGATCACACCGACGGCGCCGCCGGCTGCGGACACCCCTGCCGCGGAGGCCCCGGCGACGGTCGTCCCGGCCACCGTCCCTGCGGCTGTGGCCCCGGCTGCTGTGCCTGCCAGGGTGGTGCCTGCTGCGGTGCCGGCTGCGGAGCCGGCTGCGGAGCCGGCTGCGGTGCCTGCCACCGCGATCGCGCCGTGCTGCAGCGTGCCGGCCATGGCCGCTCCGGCGGCAAGCACGACGGGGCCTGTGACCACGCCGAACCCGTCGTAGACACGGCGCAGCTCGACGGCCAGGCCGGCCTCGCGGGAGCAGCCGGCGAGGTGATCGTCGGCACGCGCCTGCTGTCGCGCCGTGAGGCGCCCGCGCACGTGACCGCCCAGGTGGTCGAGCGTCCAGCGGCACTCGGGCGCGCCGCATACGGGCACTCGGCGCTGCACCCAGACGTCGAGGTAGCGCGCACGCAGCTCGTCACGCGCTCGCACCGCCCTGGCGCTGACGACGTTGGCGGAGACCCCGAGGAGCGGTGCGACGACGCGGGGAGGCTCGCCCTCGACCATCGTGTGCCAGAGCAGCTGGCGGTCGCTCTCGCTGAGCTGCCGGAACGCCGCCCGCACGAGGTCGGTGTCGACGCCCTCGGCACCCAGCGCCGACAGGTGCGAGTCGGCCACCGGGATGCGGTCGAGGTCGGTGCTCGGCGTCGGCACGAGGCTCATGTCGCTGCGCACCGCGTCGACGCCTACGGTGCGGACCGTCGCGGTGAAGTACGCGCGGAAGTTCTCCGACGGCCCGCTGCCCTCGCGGATGAGCCGGAACATCCGGGCGGACGCCTCGGCCACGAGGTCCTCGGCGGACACGCGGCCACGGAACCGGGTGGCCACGCCGTACGCGGCCGGGAGGTTGCGCTGCCAGAGGGTCGCGAAGGCGCTGTCGTCACCGAGCCGCGCGCGGGAGAGCAGGACCGCATCGCTCTCGTCGAGCGCATCCGCGCTGGACGCTACCGCGGCCGCGGACTCCGTCTGGGGTCCGATCGTGTGGGCTGACACCTGAGGGGGCTCCTCCCGCGAGGGATGACCTCCAGTGTGGGGTACGGACGTCGTCCACGGGAGCCCTTTTCGAGGAACCGCCCCCTCGCCGGGCACGGGACGGTGAGGTCGATCGCGGCCCTCCCCGGGTTTGCGTCGCGATCGACCTCACCGGCGGTCTCGCCCGGCCGTGGTCCCCCCAGTGCCTCGGCTCCTCCGCCAATTCCCTGCCGAACACATAGACGGAGCAGGCGCGCTTTCGTGACGAGATTTCGGAAAAACTTCTGACGCGGCTGCCCCTGGCACGTGCGGCGGGCGGCTGACTGCACAATGGCGGCGTGACCCCAGACCGCGCCGAACGAGTGGACCGCTCCCGCCCGCGCGCCCGCATGACGGGCCCCGAACGCCGTGAGCAGCTCATCACCGTCGGGCGGAAGCTCTTCGCCGACAAGGGATTCGAGGCCACGTCGGTCGAGGAGGTCGCCTCACGCGCCAACGTCTCGAAGCCGGTCGTCTACGAGCACTTCGGCGGGAAGGAGGGGCTGTATGCCGTGGTCGTCGACCGCGAGATCCAGGCCCTCATGGGCGGCATCAGTGCCGCGCTCGAGGAGCCCGAAGGGGCTCGGGTGCTGCTCGAGCGGGCGACGCTCGCGCTGCTCGACTACATCGAGTCCGACCCCGACGGGTTCCGCATCCTCGTGCGCGACTCGCCTCCCGGCCAGGCGACCGGCTCGTTCGCCAGCGTGCTCGGCGACGTCGCGTCCCAGGTCGAGCACCTGCTGGCGGCAGAGTTCAAGCAGCGCGGCCTCGAGCCGAAGTCGGCACCGATCCACGCGCAGATGCTCGTCGGCATGGTGGCGCTGACGGGCCAGTGGTGGCTCGACAGCCGCAAGTTCAAGAAGGACCAGGTCGCGGCGCACCTGGTGAACCTCGCCTGGAACGGCTTGTCCGGGCTGGACCCGAAGCCGCGCCTCGTGACCCTGCCGCGCCGCTGACGGTCAGCGCGGACGGACCGTCTCGGTCCAGGTGCGACCCGCGGCGTCGGTGATTCGGACGACGAGCGGCACGACGCCACCGGCGCCCGACTGGTCGAGCACGGCGGAACCGCGACCCCCGGTGCACGCCACGGTCGCCCGGGAGACCTGCACGCAGTCCCAGCTCGAGTTGCGCACCGTGAGCCGGCCGGCACCCGCCAGGTTGCCGATGCTCACCGTGAGGCCGGCGGTGACGGCGGTGCGCACGCGGACCGAGATGCGCGGGCTCTCGCCGTCGGTGACGAGGCGCGCCGAGACGACCGGCACGCCGTCGGACGGTGCCGGCTCTGACGGTGGCGGGTCCTGCGCGGTGGGCGCGGCTGCCGGGGGCTCTGGCGGAGTCGGGGCGGTTGCCGGCGGTCGGGGCGGCGCCGAGGTGCCGGAAGCACTGGACGCTCCGGGTGGCTGAGCGACCGGCGAGGCCGGAGATCGGAAGAG
>JABFXB010000487.1 GCA_013361975.1 Dermatophilaceae bacterium | reverse complement strand
CCGAGCGACCCGAGCGACCCGAGCGACCCGAGCGCGATGCCGACGAGGAGCTGCGGGCGTTCAACACCCGCGAGCAGGACTCGGCCTGGCGTGCCGTCGCCTACCTGCTGACGGGCCCGATGGTCTACGGCGGCCTGGGTGCCCTCGCCGACCACTGGCTGGGCACGTCGTGGCTCGTCGGAGCCGGGATCGTGGGTGGGATGGCCCTGTCGCTCTACCTCATCTGGTTCCGATACGGTACCCATTGAGCCCAGCGGCCACCGTGCTGTCACGCAGCGCGCCCCTGACCAGCACGCCGACCTGCACGCCGACCTGGGATCCCGCCGGCAGCACCATGCCAGGCGTTGATCCAGCACCGCTGACGCAGAGCGTCACCCGAAGTGCCCAGAACCTACGAAGGAGTAACCCGTGAGCATCGTGGCCGCCGCCCCGACGGACTACACCGCCCCCGGTGTCGAGGAGTTCTGGCAGCCCCTCATCGGTGACGGTGCGTGGGCGATCACGCGCCCGATCTTCCTGATGGTCGCCGCGACCGGCCTCATCATCTGGTGGCTCCTCGCCACCACGAAGAAGAAGGCGCTCGTGCCCAGCCGCGGGCAGATGGGCACCGAGGCCGTCTACGGCCTGGTCCGCAACGGCGTCGCCAAGGACCTCATCGGCAGCCACGAGTTCATGCGGTTCGTGCCGCTGCTCTTCTCGATGTTCGTGCTGATCCTCGTCAACAACTTCTTCGGCGTCATCCCGCCGATGAGCTACCCGACGATGAGCCGCATCGGCTTCCCGATCGCCCTGGCCCTCATCGTGTGGATCGTCTTCCACGTCGTCGGCATGAAGAAGCACGGCTTCATCGGCTACTGGAAGTCGCTCGTCCCGGCCGGCCTGCCCGCCGGCATGATCGTCCCGATCTTCATCCTCGAGCTGATCACCGACCTGTTCACGCGGCCCGTCACGCTCGCGCTGCGACTCTTCGGCAACATGTTCGCCGGCCACATCCTCATGGTGCTGTTCATCACCGGCGGCTGGTACATGCTCACCTCGGGCGGCATCCTCATCGCCGCCGGTGGCGTCACGTGGGTCTTCGCCTTCGTCATGACGCTCTTCGAGCTGCTGGTCGAGTTCCTGCAGGCCTACGTCTTCACCCTGCTCGCCGCTCTCTACATCGCCGGCGCGGTCGCCGACGAGCACTGAGCGCCCACCGACTGCACCATCTGCACGACCCGCACGACCCGAGCTTCGCCCAGCCCGGCTGACAACCGCCAGCCGGACAACACAAGAAGGAATGGAACAAACATGACTGGCAACATCGCCATCCTCGGTTACGGCCTCTCCGCCATCGGCCCCGGTATCGGTGTCGGTCTGATCTTCGCCGCCTACATCAACGGCGTCGCCCGTCAGCCCGAGGCCCGCGGCATGCTCCAGCCGATCGCCTTCCTCGGTATGGCCATCACCGAGGCGCTCGCCATCTTCGGTATCGCGCTCGCCTTCGTCTTCAAGGGCTGACGCCCCTTCCCGGGGCATCCCGAGACATCGTTCGATTCTCACGAGGAGCACCTCATGCAAGCAGTGACCGTGACCGCCGAGGGCGGCGAGGGCGGCTTCTGGGCCACCGCGGCACCGATCATCCCGCACCCGCTGGAGTTCTTCTTCGGCCTCGCGTGCTTCGCCATCCTGTACTACGTCGTCAAGACGAAGGTCGTGCCGCGCCTCGAGCAGATCTACGCCGAGCGCACCGCGGCCATCGAGGGCGGCATGAACAAGGCCGAGGAGGCCCAGGCGCAGGCCCAGGCCGCGCTCGAGCAGTACCAGGCACAGCTCGTCGAGGCTCGCTCCGAGGCCGCCCGCATCCGTGAGGACGCGAAGGCCCAGGGTGCGCAGATCATCGCCGAGATGCGCGAGCACGCAGCCTCCGAGGCGGCGCGGATCACCGACACGGCGCACAAGCAGATCGAGGCCGAGCGCCAGCAGGCCGTGGTGTCGCTCCGCAGCGACGTCGGCCGCATCTCGACCGACCTCGCGAGCCGCATCGTCGGCGAGTCGCTCCACGACGAGACGCGCCAGAAGGGCATCGTCGAGCGCTTCCTCGCCGAGCTCGAGTCGGGCGACGTCGTGCGCGAGAAGGTCGGCGGTCCCGCCGGCAGCCCGGGCGGAGACGCCTGATGCAGGGACCCTCACGCGCAGCAGCGAAGGCCAGCCGCGACGCGTTCACCGGCGCGCTCGCGGCCGGTGCCGACCGGTCGCGGTTGGCCGACGAGCTCTTCGCCGTCGTCGACCTGCTCGACGGCAACGCGACGCTGCGTCGCGCGGTCGCCGACCCCTCGCGCGAGGGCTCCGAGAAGGCCCAGCTCGTCGAGCGGCTCTTGTCCGGCAAGGTCAGCGCCGAGTCGCTGGTCGTGCTCAAGGGAGTCGCCGCCCAGCGCTGGAGCTCCGAGCGTGACCTCTCCGACGTCATCGAGGCGTATGCCGTCGAGTCCGTCATCGCCTCGGCCGAGGCGGCCGACCGTGCCGACCGGGTCGAGGACGAGCTGTTCCGCTTCGAGCGCATCGTCGCGGCCGACCCCGCGCTGCGGGCGGCCCTGACCGACTCGCAGGCCCCTGCCGACAAGCGTGCCGACCTGGTGTCGTCGCTGCTTCACGACAAGGTGGCGCCCGAGACCCTCGTGCTGGCCCGCCAGGCCGTCGTCGCCGCGCGCGGCCGTCGGTTCGACCGGGTCGTCGAGTCCTACCTCGAGACGGCCTCGAGCCGCCGCGAGCAGCAGACGGCCATCGTCACCTCGGCCGTCCCGCTCACCGACGACGACCGGGCCCGCCTCGCAGCGGGTCTCGCCTCCATCTACGGCGGCACGGTCCACGTCAACACCGTCGTCGACCCGCGGGTCATGGGCGGGGTCAAGGTCGAGATCGGTGACGAGGTCATCGACGGCACCGTCATCCGCAAGCTCGACGCGGCCCGCCGGGCCATGGGCGCCTGAGCGTCACCAGCAGCGCCACCACCAGCGCCACCACAAGCTCTGAACAACCACCGGCCCGTTCCGCGGGTCGAAACCGAGGAGAAGATCTGACATGACGGAGCTTTCGATCCGTCCGGAGGAGATCCGG
>JABFXB010000357.1 GCA_013361975.1 Dermatophilaceae bacterium | reverse complement strand
CCCAGCTCGGGGAAGGTCTCGCGGTTCACCTTCTCGACGAACACGTCGAGGATGCCCCCGCAGGTCAGCCCGACGGCATACGCGTCGTCGTCGCTCACGCCGTAGCGCTGGAGCACGGGGGTGCCGGTCTCGACGACCTCCTGGCCGAGCTCGTAGACGGCGCCCTCGACGCAGCCGCCCGAGACGGAGCCGACGGCCTCGCCGCCGGGGCCGACGAGCATCGACGCGCCGGGCTGCCGCGGCGCGGAGCGCCACGTGCCGACGACGGTGCCGACGCCGACGGTCTCGCCGGCCGACCACCACTGCATCAGCTCGTCCATCACCTCACGCACGGGAGACCACCTCGATCAGCTCCTCGAACGCCGCGAGCGAGTGGCCCGCGACGAAGTCGTCGATGTGCGGCAGGGCCGCGACGATGCCCTGCTGCACCGGTTCGTAGCCGGCCTTGCCGCGGTGCGGGTTGGCCCAGACGACCCGGTGCGAGAGGGCCGCGAGGCGCCGCATCTGCTCACCGAGCACCTCCGGTCCCTCGCGTTCCCAGCCGTCGGAGAAGACAACGACGACGGAGCCCCGGGCCATACCCCGCCGGCCCCAGCGGTCGAGGAAGGCGCCGATGGAGTCGCCGAGGCGGGTGCCGCCGGACCAGTCGGGCACGACGCGTCCGGCGGCGGCGAGCGCCCGGTCGGGGTCGCGCTCGGTGAGCGCCCGGGTCACGTGGGTCAGTCGCGTGCCCATGGTGAAGACCTCGACGTGAGGCACCACGCGCACGAAGGCGTGGGCGAGGCGGAGGAGGCTGTCGGCATACGGGCTCATGGAGCCTGAGACGTCGATGAGCAGGACGATGCGGCGGGGGCGAACGCCGCGGCGGCGGTGGTGGATGCGGCCGGGCTCGCCCATGCGGCGCAGCTGCTCGCGGAGTGTGGCGGGTCCGTCGACGGCGCCTGTCGTGGCACGGACATGGCGGCGGGCGCGTCGCTGTGGGGCGCGCGGCGAGAGGGACGCGAAGAGGCGGGCGGCGGCGGCGCGGTCGGCGGCGCCCAGGGTGGCGACGTCGCGGTGGCGCAGCACCTCCTGGGCGCTGGCGCGGGCCTCGACGGTGTCGGTGTCGTCCGTGCTGCCGTCGCCCTCGCCGCTGTCGAGCGGGGCCTGGCGCACCGGGGGGCGCACGATGTCGACGCGCCTTCCGCGCGGGATGGACTCGCCGCCGAACCAGCGCTCGAAGATCTCGTCGTATGCCGGGAAGTCCGCCGGCGTGCTCGTCAGCGTCGCGCGGCCGGCCCAGTAGACGTGGGCGCGGCTTTCTACGCCGATGGTCGCGGCGGCGACCAGGAAGGTGCGCTCGCGGTCGGCCGTGACGGCGAGGCCGGCGGCGCGCAGGGCGCGGGCGAAGCCGAGCAGCAGCTCGTCGGGCTCGAGGCCTTCGCCGGTGTCGTTGCTGGTCATGGTCGGTCAGGCGGTGAGGAGCTTGTCGAGGGAGGCGCGGATCCGTTCGGAGTCCTCGCGGTACTTCAGCGCGGCGCCGAGCGTGGCGGCGGCGACCTCGGCGTCGAGGCGCGTGGCGCCGACGGTCTCGAGGGCGCGGGCCCAGTCGAGGGTCTCGGCGACGCCAGGCGGCTTGATGAGCTCACCGCCGGTGCGCAGGCGCTGGACGAGGGCCACGACCTGCTGGGCGAGTTCGTTGGAGACTTCAGGGAGCCGGGTGCGGACGATCTCGAGCTCGCGGGCGAGGCCCGGGTGGTCGATCCAGTGGTAGAGGCAGCGGCGCTTGAGGGCGTCGTGCAGCTCGCGGGTGCGGTTGGAGGTGAGCACGACGATCGGCGGGGTGGCGGCGCTGACGGTGCCGAGCTCGGGGATCGTCACCTGCCAGGTGGAGAGGACCTCGAGGAGGAAGGCCTCGAACTCGTCGTCGGCGCGGTCGATCTCGTCGATGAGCAGGACGCACGGCGCATCGCGGAGGGCCTGCAGGACCGGGCGCGCGAGGAGGAAGCGCTCGTCGAAGAGCTCGGCCTCGAGTTGTCTGGGGTCGCGGCTCTCGTCGCGGCTGATCGCCTCGACGGTGCGCAGGTGCAGGATCTGGCGCGGGAAGTCCCAGTCGTAGAGGGCCTGCGTCGCGTCGATGCCCTCGTAGCACTGGAGGCGGATGAGGCGGAGGTTCAGGGATTCGGCGAGGGCCTCGGCGAGGGCGGTCTTGCCGGTGCCGGGCTCGCCCTCGAGCAGGATCGGGCGGCTCAGCCTCGTCGCGAGGAAGGTGACGGTCGCGAGCGCCTCGTCGGCGAGGTAGCCCGTGCCGCGGAGGGCGGTCGTGACGTCGTCGGCACTCGCGAAGAGGTGGTCCATGACCTGAGCATCGCTGATGATCGGTGGTCGTGGAAGCGATGGGGCCCTCTGCGCTCGGGTCGGCGGGTCGTTCAGCGCGTCGTGTTGAGCTCGTCAGGGGTGTCGGCGTCGCGGCCGGTGGCGAGGTCGCCGCACTCGACGAGCTCGTGGTCGTGCTCGCGGAAGTAGGTGCGGGCGCCGTGGTCGCCGGTGGCCGAGGCGACGACTCCCTCCCAGTGATCACGCCCGATGAGTGCGGGGTGGCCGGGGACGCCCTCGTATGCCGCCCGGCGCAGTGCGCGCCGCAGCTCGGGATCGCAGGTCGTTCGGACGTCCAGCGAGTGGTGGGCTGCGTCTGGCAGCCCGGGCTCGGTTGGCTGCCCGGGCTCGGTTGGCTGCCCGGCCCGGGTTGGGGGCTGGGGCCGGTCGGTGTCGTGCGTGCGTCCGGTCTCGTCGACGTGGTCGGAGTGCGTGTTGTCGACGTGCGCCGGCACGTCGAGCACGCGCGCCACGACCGCGGGCGTCAGGTCGGGCAGGTCGACCAGGGTGACGAGCACCGCGTCGACGCACCCCTCGCCCTCATGGGTTGAGCGGGCCAGAGCGGTGAGCCCAGCGCGGAGCGACGCACCCATCCCTTCGTCCCAGTCGGGGCACGTGACGACATCGACGTCTCGGCCCAAGGCCGTCACTATGCCGGTCACCTCGTCGGCTGCGGCGCCGACAACCACGGTTATGCCGGCACAGCCGCCGGCGTGCAGCAGCGAGACCGCTCGCTCGACAAGAGT
>JABFXB010000068.1 GCA_013361975.1 Dermatophilaceae bacterium | reverse complement strand
GGGCACGTCATCATGCTCGAGCACCCCGACCTGCTGAACGCCCACCTGATCCAGCTCGTCGACCAGGCCGCCCGCGCGCGGGCCGAGCAGATCGAGGTCTCGAAGCAGCCTCGTGTGCGGCGCGTCGTCACCGACGTCGCGAAGAACCGCCGCCAGCGCCGGCTCGAGAAGGAGGCGGCCGATCTCATGCGAACGAGCCGCACGAAGGCGCCCCGCACGAAGACGCCGCGTTCCAGGACCTCCGGCGCCAAGGGGGCCTGAGCGCGATGGGCGAACGACCCGGCAGCCGGCGCGAGCTGCGCTGGTCCTCCCTCGAGCAGACCCGGGACTTCGGGCGACGGCTCGGGGCGCTGCTCCGCGGAGGCGACGTGCTCGTGCTGACCGGTGACCTCGGCGCCGGCAAGACCACCCTCACCCAGGCCGTCGCCGAGGGCCTCGGCGTGCGCGGGCCGATCACCTCACCGACCTTCGTCATCGCCAGGGTGCACCCCTCGCTCGTCGGTGGCCCCGAGCTCGTCCACGTCGACGCCTACCGCCTCGGCAGCGCCCTCGAGCTCGACGACCTCGACCTCGACGCCGACCTCGACGCGAGCGTCACCGTCGTCGAGTGGGGCGCCGGTCTCGCCGAGCAGCTGAGCGACACGCGGCTCGAGCTGACCATCACGGGCGACGACGAGCGCACGGTCGAGCTCACCGGCGTGGGCCCCCGCTGGGACGCCGTCCTCGACGAGCTGGCCCCCGTCATCTGACGCACGGGCGGCGGCGTCCTGCCCGTGGGTGGGGCTCGGATAGCCTGACCGACGTGCTCCTGCTCGCGATCGACACGTCCACGACGGCCATCACCGTCGGACTGCACGACGGCTCGTCGGTGGTCGCCGAGGAGACGACCCTCGACGCCCGGGCCCACGCCGAGCACCTCGCTCCGGGCATCGGTGCCGCGCTCGACGCCGTCGGTGCGGCGCCCGGCGACGTGACCGACGTCGTCGTCGGCATCGGACCCGGCCCGTTCACCGGGCTGCGCGTCGGCATCGTCACCGGCCGCACCTTCGCCTTCGCGCTCGGGCTGCCCGTGCGGGGGCTCACGAGCCTCGACGCGCTCGCCCACCGGGCGTGGCGTGACGGCCACCGCGGCGACCTCCTCGTCGCCACCGACGCCCGACGCAAGGAGGTGTATGCCGCCGCGTACGCCCTCGATGACGACGGCGCCGTCCGCACCGCCGAGCCCGTGGTCGCCCGCGCAGCGGACCTGCCGTCCCGGCTGCGCGCCCTGCCCTGTGCCGGGCGAGGGCCCTCGCTCTACCCCGAGGCGCTGCCGCATGCGGCCGGGCCGCTCGACGTCAGCGGGGGAGCGCTGGCCGACCTCGCCGTACGCCGCATCACCGGGACGGCCGGCGGCGACACGACGGCGGAGGGTCTCCAGTGGGTCGACCCCGGCCGCGGCTTCGACGGCCTCGAGCCGCTCTACCTTCGCCGCCCTGACGCCGCGCCCGCACCGCCGTCGAAGAAGTCGACGCTCGGATGACCGTGGCGACGACCGACCCGACACCTGCGAGCGGCGAGATGGCCGGTTACGGCCACCGTGACGTGCAACCGGCGGACGTGACCCTGCGTGACCTCGAGTGGACCGACCTCACCCGCCTGGCGGAGCTCGAGCAGGAGCTGTTCGCCGACGACGCGTGGTCCGAGGCGACGTGGTGGAGCGAGCTAGCCGGTCGGCCGCGTCGCGACTACGTCGTCGCCGTGACCCCCGACGGGGGCATCGCCGGGTATGCCGGCCTCGACGTCTCGGGTGACGTCGCCGACGTCATGACGGTGGCCACCGCGTCCGGCGCGCAGGGTCGGGGCATCGGTCGCCTGCTGCTCGTCGAGCTCGTGCGACGCGCCGTCGACCGCGACGTCGAGGCAGTGCTGCTCGAGGTGCGGGCTGACAACGACACCGCGCGTCGGCTCTACGACCGGGCCGGCTTCGAGGTCATCTCGGTCCGCCGTCGCTACTACCAGCCCGGGGACGTCGACGCGCTCGTCATGCGTCTCCTCGTCCCGAAGGGAGACGCATGAGCGACGAGCCCCTCGTCCTCGGCATCGAGACGTCCTGCGACGAGACCGGGGTCGGGATCGTGCGCGGCCAGACCCTGCTCGTCGACACGGTCGCGAGCAGCGTCGACGAGCACGCGCGGTTCGGCGGCGTCGTGCCCGAGGTCGCGAGCCGCGCCCACCTCGAGGCGATGGTGCCGACCATCGAGCGCGCCTGCCGCGACGCCGGGGTGCAGCTGCGCGACCTCGACGCCATCTCCGTGACGTCCGGCCCCGGTCTCGCCGGTGCGCTGCTCGTCGGGGTCGCCTCGGCCAAGGCGCTCGCGCTCGCCCTCGGCAAGCCGCTCTACGGCGTCAACCACCTCGCCTCGCACGTCGCCGTCGACATCGTCGAGCACGGTCCGCTGCCCGAGCCGACGATGGCGATGCTCGTCTCCGGCGGGCACTCGTCGCTGCTGCTCGTGCCCGACGTCACGAACGACGTGCGCTCGCTCGGCTCGACGATGGACGACGCCGCCGGTGAGGCCTTCGACAAGGTCGCCCGGGTGCTCGGGCTGCCCTTCCCCGGTGGGCCGCACGTCGACCGGGCTGCGCGCGACGGCAACCGGATCGCCATCGACTTCCCGCGCGGCCTGACGACCGGACGCGACATGGAGCGGCACCGCTTCGACTTCTCCTTCTCGGGGCTCAAGACCGCGGTGGCCCGTTGGGTCGAGACGCGCCATCGGGCGGGCGAGTCCGTGCCGGTCGCCGACGTCGCGGCCAGCTTCCAGGAGGCCGTCGTCGACGTGCTCACTCGCAAGGCGCTGCTCGCGTGCAAGGAGCACGATGTCGACCACCTGCTCATCGGCGGTGGCGTCGCGGCCAACTCGCGGCTGCGCGCCCTCGCCGAGGAGCGGTGCGCCAAGGCCGGCGTGACGCTCCGTGTTCCCCGGCCGGGGCTGTGCACCGACAACGGGGCGATGGTGGCCGCGCTGGGCGCGCAGATGGTGTCGAAGGGGCGCGCGCCGAGCGACCTCGGTCTGCCCACCGACTCGTCGATGCCGGTCACCCTCGTCCAGGCTTAGCGCTCTCGGCTT
>JABFXB010000414.1 GCA_013361975.1 Dermatophilaceae bacterium | reverse complement strand
AACATCTCGGCCTGGCGCAGCAGGTCGTCGGCCTCGCGGGCGCTGATGTGACCGCCGCGGTCGATGACGGAGCGGTGCGCCGAGCACGCGGAGAAGAAGGCGGCCCACTCCCCCAGCTCGGGGGCCACCCCGGGCAGGACCTGCCAGACGCTGCGCGGCCGGGACCGGGGCGACGGGACGGTGCGGGCGGCGACGAGGGCCGCCGCGGCCCGCAGGGCACCGAGGTGGGAGTCGCGGTAGCGCTCGGACGCGTCGCTCGTGCGGCACGCGGCCTCGAGGGTCGCGCGGCCCCGCTCGAGCAGGTCGAGCACGGCGACCGAGATGGGTGGACGTCGCACGTCGTGGGCAGCTGTCATGGTGGTGGCTCTCCTCTCTCGTCTCATGTCGGTCTCAGTCGGAGACCCGGACGAGCGACCACTGGTCGCCCCTCAGGGACTCGTCGTGGGCGAGGTCGTAGACCCCGGGGGCGAACGACCACCCCGGGCTGGCCTCGACGCGCCAGACGTGCTGCTCGGACGCGGCCGCGACCAGCGTCTCGCCGGGACGCACCTGCGCCTCGTCGGCCTCGAGCGCGTCGCGCCACCACGCCCGTCGCTCACGCCACTGGGCGAGGACACCGCGCACGACGTAGAGGCGACCACGCCAGATGAAGGCCTCCGGAGCCGGGCCCGCAGACGACACCGGCCCCTTCTCCCGTTCCTGCTCTCTTCTCCGGACCCTCACCTGGACGGAGTCACTGAACCTACGCACCACGACACGTCTCCCTCGGACCCGTCGGGCCGGGCATCACGACCCGAGCCACCCGCGCCCCACACGAGCAGCCCGACAACCAACCGACGACTTGACTGACGAAACCAACAAGGCTTCGAACACTTGTTCGATGGGAAGAGCGTAACCCCCGGCGCCGACAGCGTGTCAAGAAACGACCCGAACCACCGCGACCGCAACCGTCGTCTGCCGTTCACCCCGGTGTCGGCCGGGGGGAGGAACCGGACAACAGGGTGGAGGACATGAGACTCAGACGCGTCCTCATCGCCCTCACCACGACCCTTCTGATCACGGGAGGCGGCGCGGTCACGGCCACCGCCCTCGAGACCACCGCCAACCCCCACCGCGCCACCGCCCAGCCCCTCGAGCGGGCCCACGCGCACAACGACTACGAGCACGCGCGCCCGCTCGCCGACGCGCTCGACCACGGCTTCACCTCGGTCGAGGCCGACGTCTGGCTCGTCGACGGCGAGCTCTACCTGGGCCACGACGGGCCCGACCTGACCCGCACGCTCCGCAGCCACTACCTCGACCCGCTCGCGAAGCGGTTCCGCGCCAACGGCGGGTCGGTCTACCCCGGCTGGGACGGCGAGCTGCGCCTGCTCATCGACGTCAAGTCGGACGGCCCCGCGACCTGGCCGGTCATCGAACGCCAGCTGTCGGCCTATCCGGAGCTCATGACCGTCTACCGCCAGGGCCGGGTGCACCACGGGGCCGTCACCGCCGTCGTCTCGGGCAACCGCGACCTGCCGGCCATGCAGGCGGCGACGACGCGGTGGTCCTTCTACGACGGACGCCTCACCGACCTGGGCAAGGGCATCTCGCCCACCCTCATGCCGCTCGTCAGCAACAACTGGTCGGCCGTCGGCTACACGGGCGGACCGTTCACCGCCGCCCACCGTGCCCTGCTCCGCTCCTACGTGGACCGGGCCCACGCCGAGGGCTACCAGATCCGTTTCTGGGCGACGCCGGACGCCCCCGGCGCCACGCGTGACACGGTGTGGAGCGAGGAGCTCGCGGCCGACGTCGACGTCTTCAACACCGACGACCTCGCCGGTCTCCAGTCCTGGCTGCTCGCCCACGACCCGCAGGAGGGCTGACCCCTCGGAGCCCGCCACCCGGCATACGTGGACGGAACGGGCGAACCTGAGTAATGGTGCTCAGGTTCGCCCGTGCGTCCCTCGGCAGAGTGGGACCGCGGGTTCGGTCCGCGAACGGAGGGGTGCAGGGGTCCCGTCCGCTCACGGATCGGGCCCGTTCCGCTGCCCGCACGTCGTCGCGCGCCTCGTTGCGAACGCCCTTGGTATGCGGGAGCGTCAGTGGCGTTGGACCTGAGCTCGGCCGTCCGGTCCGGGCATGGACGCACCGGCGCACCCGCGACCGGCGCACGACCGAAGGAGCGTCGTGGGCGCCGAGCTCATCCCCATGGCCTTCACCGCCGGGTGGGGCAGCGGGGTCAACGCGTACGCCGTCGTGCTCGTCCTCGGGCTGGCCGACAGGATCTTCAACCTGAGCCAGGTCCCGAACGCGCTGGCACGCACCGACGTGCTCGTCGGTGCCGGGATCCTCTTCGCCGTCGAGATGCTCGCCGACAAGATCCCCTACGTCGACTCCGTCTGGGACTCCGTGCACACCGTCGTCAGGCCGGCCGTCGGCGCCACCATCGGCTACCTCATCGGCCACGAGACGGCGGGACTCGACGCAGCCATCGGCGCCGCCACGGGAGGGGTCACGGCCCTGGTCTCGCACGGCATCAAGGCCGGGCTCCGCGCCGCCGTCAACACCTCCCCCGAGCCGGCGAGCAACGTCGTGGTCAGCACGACCGAGGACGTCACCGTCACGGGCGTCACCGCACTGGCGATCGCGCACCCGTGGTGGGCCGCGGCGATCGCCTTGCTGCTCCTGGCCCTCGGGGCGTTCCTCGTCTACAAGCTCGCGAGCCGCATCCGCCGCTACAAGCGGCGCTACGACGCGTGGGGCGAACGGGTGGGCATCGCGGCGCCGTCGCAGCGAGCCGGTGACCCCCGCCCCGACGCCGTTCCCGAGCCTCGGCCCGACCCTGGGTCCGACACCGACCGGGGTCGCGAGCCCGGCGGCCGGCGGGGATGGGGTCTGGGCCGCGGGACCGGATCCCGACCCGAACGACCCTTCGACCGGGAGTCCTGACCGCACCCGAACTCCACAGGAGCGCACGGCGACTCACAGCACGCGCCCACGCCGACGAGGGCGCCGGCACAGGCCCGGCTCCGACGGTGGTTCCAGCTGGCACGAGGCCAGCCCATCGAAGGAGTGGAACGCATGAAGAACAAGACCATCGCGCTGGCCGGCGCCGGCATCGTGGCCGCGTCGGCGCTCGCGCTCGGCGGGGC
>JABFXB010000383.1 GCA_013361975.1 Dermatophilaceae bacterium | reverse complement strand
GATGTTGTTCTTGGTGACGGTCTCCTCGAGGTTGCCGCCCGAGCCGACGAACTTGCCGGTGTTGACGTCGACGACCGTCATCGCCTCAGTGCGGTCGATGACGAGCGACCCGCCGCTCGGCAGCCACACCTTGCGGTCCATCGCCTTGGAGAGCTGCTCGTCGACGCGGTGGTGCGTGAAGAGGTCCTCCTCGGACGTCCACTTCGTGACGCGCTCGGCGAGGTCCGGGGCGACGGCGCTGATGTAGGGGTGGATCTCGTTCCACGCCTGGTCGCCGGCGACGACGAGCTGCTTGAAGTCCTCGTTGAAGACGTCGCGGATGACGCGGACCGTCAGGTCCGGCTCTCCGTGCAGCAGCATCGGGGCCTGGCCGCCGGTCGCCGAGCCCGTGCCGCCGTTCTTCTTCTTGCCCTTGCTCTTGCCCGCACGAGGGCTGGACGCCGCTTCAGCCTTGGCCTGGATGTCCTCCCACGTACGCGTGAGGCGCTCGACGTCGGCGCGCAGCTCCTCCTCGCTCGCCCCCTCGGCCGCCGTGCGCACGATGACACCTGCCGTGTCGGGCACCACGTCGCGGAGGATCTTCTTCAGGCGGGCCCGCTCGGTGTCGGGCAGCTTGCGGCTGATGCCGGTCATCGAGCTGTTCGGGACGTAGACGAGGTAGCGGCCCGGCAGCGAGATCTGCGACGTGAGGCGGGCGCCCTTGTGTCCGATCGGGTCCTTGGTGACCTGGACGAGGACGGTCTGGCCCGAGCTCAGGGCGTTCTCGATGCGCTTGGGCTGGTTGGCCTCCAGGCCGGCGGCGTCCCAGTTGACCTCGCCGGCGTAGAGCACGGCGTTGCGGCCCTTGCCGATGTCTACGAACGCGGCCTCCATCGACGGCAGCACGTTCTGCACGCGACCGAGGTAGATGTTGCCGGCCATCGACACGTTGGTGGCCTGGTCGATGTAGTGCTCGACGAGGACACCGTCCTCGAGGACGCCCATCTGGGTGCGGCCGTCCTTGTTGCGCACGACCATGACGCGGTCGACGGCCTCGCGGCGGGCCAGGAACTCGGCCTCGGTGATGATCGTGCGGCGACGACCGGCCTCACGGCCCTCGCGGCGGCGCTGCTTCTTGGCCTCGAGGCGGGTCGAGCCCTTGACCGCCACCGGCTCGTCGCTCTGAGCGCGGGGCTGGCGCACCCGGGTGGACACGTTGGGGCTGTCGTCGCCCGCGTCGGCCGGGGAGCCGGCGCGTCGACGACGACGGCGGCGACGGCTCGAGCCGCCCTCGTCGTCGGCGTCGCTCTCGGTCTCGTCCGACGCGTCGCCGGTCGAGTCGGTGTCGGACTCGTCCCGGTCGTCGGCGTCGCCGGTCGAGCGACGGGCGCCCTCGTCGTCGCCTTCGTCGGGCCGCTGGTCCTGCGACTCGTCCTCGTCGGAGGCGCGACCGCGGCGGCCCTTGCCGCCACGGCGGCGGCGCGAGCGTCGCGGGGTGCTCTCGTCGTCGTCGGTCTGCTCGTCCGCGGGACCCCGCTCGTCGGTGGCCTGCGGCTCCTCGACCTCGTCGGCCGGCTCAGGGGCCGGCTCGGGCCCGGCGGCCGCACGTCGGCGTCGGGTCGGCGTCGCCTTGGAGGTGTCGGGCGCCTGGAAGAGGACGCTGAAGCTGGGGACCACCGCGGCAGGGCGGTCGTCGGCGGTGTCGTCGTCGTTCGCGCCGAACGGCGTCTCGGGCTCCTCCACCGGCTCCTCGAGCGCCTCGACGTCGACGAGCGACGCGGGCTCGAGCTCCGCCTCGGCCGGGGCCTTCCCCGGCTCGGCGGGCGGCGACGACGCCTCGTCGTCGGAGCCGACGCGCGACGGGTCGGGCGACCCGACCTCGGCCACGAGCTCCTCCAGGGCCGCGGCGGCCCGGTCGGCCTTGGTGGTGCGGCCACCGCGCCTCGTCGTCGTCCTGGTGGCCGGTGCCGCCTCGTCGGCGTCGGCCGCCTTCTTGCGGGTGGCGCGCTTGCGTACGGGACGCTTGGCGGCTGCGGTGACGCCGTCCCCCTCCGTCGTCTCGACGCTGGCGTCAGGGGTGGGGGTGGCGGCTGCCTCGACGGCAGCGGCCTCGACGCCCTGCTCGGACGCCTGCTCGGTCCCCTGGCCGGGCTCGGCGGCCGCCTTCTTCGTCGTGCGCCGCGTGGCCCGTCGGCGGGGAGCCTTCTCGGCTGCCGGTGCCTGCTCGGCGGGAACCTCGGCGCCATCGGCAGAGGTGGCCCCGTGGCCGGTCCCGGCGGGGAACAGCGTGGCCTCGTGACCGCGGCTCTGCTCGACGCTCGCCGGGGTGGTCTCGGGGACGTTCTCGCCGAAGCCCTCGCCGGAGTTCTCGCCGTTGGTGTTCTCGTTGGGTGCCATCAGGCAGTCTCCCGTCAGGTGCGGTGTGACCCACACGCCGGCCGGGGCCGTCGACACCGCACGAGTGCGGTTGCAGTCGTCGCGCCGCGTGTGCGACGGGACGGAAGTCGTCTCGCTACACCCGAAAACGGTTCGCGCTGGGCGCGGCCCCGTGATCGAATGCCGTCGACGTTCTCGTCGGCAACCGCTTCGCCGTCATGACCTGGTGGGTCATTCCAACGGGTCGGTCACCCTCGCGGTTGCGGTGTCGAGCGGTCCCTGCGCCAGACGCGTCACCAGTGGCGGACGCGGAGGCTGCAGGTCGGCGATCTCACGCAGCGCGGTCAGAATGTCGTCGGGGCGTACAGCAGGTGTGGTGTGCCGTACGACCATGCGCAGTATCGCACAGTCGTCGCCGACAGCGTGAGTCGCCACGACGTCCGCAGGAGTCTCCGCCGAGCTCGTCACGCGTGCGGACACGATGGATCCACGCACGTCGAAGGTGCGCGGACCCGACTTCGTCATGCGGGTCACCTCGGCCGTGTCGCGGGCCAGCAGCACCTCTACGGCCGACTCGAGCACCTCGACCGGCACGCCGGCGAACTCGAGCACCCAGTCGCTGGCCTCGAGCCGGTCGGCCAGCGCACCGGGCGCCGCCTCGACGACCTGGAGGATGTCGATCCCCTCGGGCAGGGCCTCGTCGAGGGCCTCGCGCACCGACTCGACGTCGACGCGCTGGGTCACCGAGATCTCGAAGTACTCGGCCTCGCTCGCCGTGCCGGTGGC
>JABFXB010000515.1 GCA_013361975.1 Dermatophilaceae bacterium | reverse complement strand
ACGACGTGGGTGCAGATCATCAAGGCCGTGCTGCTCATCATCGGCGCGGGCATCATGACGGTCTGGGTGCTCGGCAAGTTCGGGCTCAACCTCTCGAGCCTGCTCGGCGACGCCTCGACGGCGTCGCAGTCGGCCGGCGGCAAGGACCTGCTCCAGCCGGGGCTGCAGTACAAGAACCCGATCGACTTCATCTCGCTGTCGATGGCGCTCGTCCTCGGCACCGCGGGCCTGCCGCACGTGCTCATGCGCTTCTACACGGTGCCGACCTCGCGCGAGGCGCGTCGCTCGGTCGTGTGGGCGATCTGGCTCATCGGCATCTTCTACCTGTTCACCCTCGTGCTCGGCTTCGGTGCCGCCGACCTCGTCGGTGCCGCAGAGATCAAGAACGCACCCGGCGCCGTCAACTCCGCCGCCCCGCTGCTCGCCTTCAAGCTCGGTGGCGAGATCCTCCTCGGCATCATCTCCGCGGTGGCGTTCGCCACGATCCTCGCCGTGGTCGCGGGCCTCACCATCACGGCGAGCGCCTCCCTGTCGCACGACATCTACAACACGGTCGTGAAGCAGGGCAACGCGACGCCGGAGGAGGAGGTCAAGGTCGCCCGCATCGCGGCGCTGGTCCTCGGCGCCATCGCGATCGTCGGCGGCATCTTCGCCCTCGGCCAGAACATCGCGTTCCTCGTCGCCCTCGCCTTCGCCATCGCGGCGAGCGCGAACCTGCCGACGATCCTCTACTCGCTGTTCTGGAAGCGGTTCAACACGCGGGGCGCCCTCTGGTCGATCTACGGCGGTCTCGTCAGCGCGATCACCCTGATCATCTTCAGCCCGGTCGTATCCGGCAAGGCGATCGACCCGGCCACGAAGAAGAGCCCCTCGATGCTCCAGGGCGTCGACTTCCACTGGTTCCCGCTCGACAACCCGGGCATCGTCTCGATCCCGCTCGGCTTCCTGCTCGGCTACATCGGCACGGTGACGAGCAAGGAGTACAACGCGGCGAAGTACGCCGAGATGGAGGTCCGCTCGCTCACCGGCCACGGCGCCGAGGCGGCGACCCACCACTGAGGTCGCGCCGACAGGGGAGCGACCCCAGCGGTCGAGTGGCCGTGCACCGCGAGGTGCACGGCCACTCGTGCGTCTGCCGGCGACGCGGGCCCGGGGTCAGAGGATGACGAGGTCGTCGCGGTGGATGACCTCGCGCTCGTACTCGGGGCCGAGGTCCTGGGCGAGGTCCCTGGTGGACCGGCCGAGCAAGGCGGGCAGTTCGTTCGAGTCGTAGTTGACGAGGCCGCGCGCCACGGGAGTGCCGTCTGGTGCGCAGACGTCGACGGGGTCGCCGTCGTGGAAGCTGCCCTCGACAGCGGTGATGCCGGCGGGCAGCAGCGACTTCTTGCGGTGCACCAGGGCGGTGACCGCGCCGTCGTCGATCACGAGCCGGCCCCGGGCCGTGGTGGCGTGCTCGAGCCACAGCCGGCGGGAGCGGCCGCGCACCCCGATCGGGAGGAAGACGGTGCCGATGTCCTCGCCGGCGAGCACCTGCGTGACGCGGTCGGCGGCCGTCACCGAGGTGACGACGCCGGCCGCCGTGGCGATGCGGGCCGCCTCGATCTTGGTCGTCATGCCGCCGGTGCCGACCTTCGACCCGGTGCCGCCGATCTCGACGTCGACGAGGTCGTGGGGGCCACGCACCACCGGGATGCGTTGTGCCCCAGGCCGGCTCGGCGGTCCGTCGTAGAGGGCGTCGACGTCGGAGAGCAGCACGAGCGCGTCGGCGTCGATGAGGTGGGCGACGAGGGCGGCGAGGCGGTCGTTGTCGCCGAAGCGGATCTCGCTCGTCGCCACCGTGTCGTTCTCGTTGACGATCGGCAGGACGCCGAGGTCGAGCAGCCGCTCCAGGGTGCGGCGGGCGTTGGCGTAGTGGGTGCGACGCGTGACGTCGTCGGCGGTGAGCAGCACCTGCCCGACCGTGATGTCGTGGCCCGCGAACGCCAGCGTGTATGCCGCCAGCAGGGCCCCCTGCCCGACGGACGCCGCAGCCTGCTGCGTGGCGAGGTCGCGAGGCCGCGTCGCCAGACCCAGCGGGTGGATGCCGGCGGCGATGGCACCCGAGCTGACCAGGACGATCTGCGTGCCGTCGAGGTGCTTGCGCGCCAGGGCGTTGGCGAGCGCCACGAGCCGTGCGTGGTCAAGTCCGCCGTCGACACCGGTCAGCGAGCTCGAGCCGACCTTGATGACGAGGCGGCGGGCGCTGCTGATGGCGGACCGGGGAGACACGTGGCCAGCCTAGTGACGGCCTGCGGCCGGAAGCCGGGGCTGACCACATGTCGTCACCGGCTCAGGGCGCCACGTAGACGGAGGAGCCGAGCTCGACGAACTGTCGGCTCTTCTCGTCCATGCCGGCCCGCGAGGCCACGTCGTGCGCGAGACCCCGCTCGGCGGCATAGCTCCTGACGTCCTGGCTGATCCGCATGGAGCAGAACTTCGGACCGCACATCGAGCAGAAGTGCGCCGTCTTCGCGGGCTCGGCCGGCAGCGTCTCGTCGTGGAACGCGCGTGCCGTCTCGGGGTCGAGCGAGAGGTTGAACTGGTCCTCCCAGCGGAACTCGAAGCGGGCGCGGGAGAGGGCGTCGTCCCAGTCGCGGGCGTACGGGTGGCGCTTGGCGACGTCGGCGGCGTGCGCGGCGAGCTTGTAGGTGATGACGCCGGTCTTGACGTCGTCGCGGTTCGGCAGGCCGAGGTGCTCCTTCGGCGTGACGTAGCAGAGCATGGCGGTGCCGTGCCACGCGATGTGGGTCGCGCCGATCGCCGAGGTGATGTGGTCGTAGCCCGGGGCGACGTCGGTAGCGAGGGGCCCGAGCGTGTAGAAGGGCGCGCCGTGGCACCACTCCTGCTGGAGGTCGACGTTCTCCTTGACGAGGTCGAGCGGCACGTGCCCCGGGCCCTCCACCATGACCTGCACGTCGAACTCCCAGGCGCGGGAGGTGAGCTCGGCCAGCGTGCGCAGCTCCGAGAGCTGGGCCTCGTCGTTCGCGTCGGCGGTGCAGCCGGGCCGCAAGCCGTCCCCGAGGCTGAACGCGACGTCGTAGCGGGCGAAGATCTCGCAGAGCTCGTCGAAGTGCGTGTAGAGGAAGTTCTCCTCGTGGTGCGCG
>JABFXB010000098.1 GCA_013361975.1 Dermatophilaceae bacterium | reverse complement strand
GCCAGGTGGCTCGAGGCGAACTCCGAGCCGGACGACGTCGTCGCCACCAACGTCCACTGCCGGCTCAAGAGGACCGTGCCGCACTGCGACGCGCGGGCTTTCTGGGTCAGCGCCCTCACCCAGCGTCGGGCTCTGCTGGAGAGCTGGGCCTACACCGCCTCGGCCCACGAACGCCACGGGGTCGGTGGCCGTGCCTACTCCCAGCAGCCCTTCGAGAACCCCAAGCTCCTCGCCCTCAACGAGGCGGCGTTCCGGGCGCCCACCACGCAGAACCTGGCCGCCCTCGAGAGCAGGGGGGTGCGCTGGCTCTTCGCCGACACCGAGGCGGGTCCGGTCTCGCCCGAGCTCAGCCAACGTGCCGAACTGGTCCACGAGTCGGGGCCGGTGAAGATCTTCCGTCTGCGCTGAGTTCTGCCGTCCCCGCCAGGGTGCCTCAGCGGGTGCCGCAGGGCTCCTGAGGGCCAGGGCGAGACGGCAGGGACGAGCCCGACCGCTTTCAGTCGGGCCTGCGCATCGCGTGGACCGTGGTGACCGCCCCGAAGGGCCGGAACCCGGACCGGGCCCACGCCCGCTGGACGCGGATGTTGTGGACCTGCGTGGAGATGATCACCCGGGAGCAGCCGCGCGCCCGGGCCTGCTCACCCACGCCGGCGAGCAGGTGCCGGTACCAGCCCTGCCCCTGGGTCGACCCAGTCAGCCCGGCCAGCAGGATCTCGAGGTCCTGGCCGTCGCCGCCCGTGGTCAGGGTCGCCACGCCGATCGGCTGGTCACGGTGGTGCAGCAGCACGACGTCCTGGGGATTGTCGTCGAGGGCCCGTCCGGCCCAGTCGAGATAGCCCGTCAGGGCGAGGTCGCGGTCCAGGCGCGGGTTGGCCGTGTAGTGGTTGCCGTAGCCGGCGAAGGAGTCGCGCACGACGAGGTCGAGGGCGGCGCGGCTGGCGTCGTCGGCCGCGGAGGGGACTTCGACGCGGAGCTCGTCGCTCGCCAGGGCTGCGGGGTCGGGCTGCAGCGTGCTCGTCGGCACCTCCCAGTAGACGAGCACGTCGGCGGGGATGACGGCGCGCGAGCTGGCTGCCGCCGCGGCGCCGAGGGTCACCAGGCGCGTCGGCCACCGGACGACGAGCAGCTCCTCGGGTGCGTCGTCGAGCGCCGCGGTGAGGGCCCGTGCGGCCTCCGGCTCCTGGCACTGGTCGCCGACGACGACCCGACCGATCGTGAGCCCGAACCGGTCGCTCTCGACGGCGCTGCCAGACCGCGTGACGGTCGCGCCCTGCAGGGCGTCCCAGCTCATCGGGCGCGGTAGTCGGACACCGCCGCGACCACCCGCTCGGTGTCGTCCGGTGTCATGCCGGCGTGCAGCGGCAGGCGAACGAGCCGCAGCGCGCGGTCGGCGGTCACGGTGCAGGGCGCAGGCGTACGCCCGAGGCGCTGCCCCGCGATCGACGAGTCGAGGGGCTGGTAGTGGAACGTCGCCACGATGTCGCGCTCCTTGAGGTGCTGGATCAGCCCCGTCTGGTGCTCGTGCGCGGGCATGGTCACGAAGTACAGGTGGGCCGGGTGCTCACAGCCGTCGGGGATCGTCATGAGCTGGACGCCGTTGTCGCAGGCCCAGTCACGCAGGTTCTCGTGGTAGCTGTTCCACACCGCGTGCCGGCGCTCCTGGATGTGGTCGAACCGCTCGAGCTGCGCCACGAGCAGGGCCGCCAGCAGGTCGCTGGGCAGGTAGGAGGAGCCCTGGTCGACCCACGTGTACTTGTCCACCTGGCCGCGCAGGAAGCGGGAGCGGTTCGTCCCCTTCTCACGGATGATCTCCGCGCGCTCCGCGTAGCGGTCGTCGTTGATGAGCAGAGCGCCGCCCTCACCGCTCGTGACGTTCTTGGTGTCGTGCCAGCTCTGCGTGCCGAAGGTCCCGAAGGTGCCGAGGTGCTGGCCGCGGTAGTACGCGCCGAGCGAGTGGGCGTTGTCCTCGACGATCGACAGGTCGTGCTTGTCGGCGATCGCCTGCAGGGCGGCCAGGTCGCAGGCCACGCCGCCGTAGTGGACGATGTAGATGGCCTTGGTGCGGTCCGTGACGGCGGCCTCGACCAGTGCCGGGTCGATGTTCATCGTCTGCTCGTCGACGTCGACGAAGACGGGCACGGCGCCGCGCACCGCGATCGCGGTCGCCGTCGAGGAGAACGTGAAGGACGGGCAGATGACCTCGTCGCCCGGCTCGAGCTCGAGCAGGAGGCCCGCCAGCTCGAGCGCGTGGGTGCACGAGGTCGTCAGCAGCGCATGCTTGGTGCCGGTCTGCTCCACGAGCCAACGCGTGGCGCGCTCGGTGAAGGGGCCGTCTCCGTGCCAGACGGTGGACTTGAGTGCTTGTTCGACGTAGGCGAGCTCGTTCCCGGCGTGAAACGGTTCGGAGAACATGATGCGGTGCATCCGGTTAGCCTCCCATACCGTGCTTGGCTAACCTGTGCGGGTGTCCCGTTTCTCAGAGCGAGCCCGCACGCTCTGGTCCCGCCACGAGGTCCGCTATCTCCTCGTGGCCGGAACCACCTCCGCCGGCTACCTCCTGCTCGTCTCCGCTGGTCTGCTGGCCGGTTGGCACTACATGGTCGCCATCCTCGTGGCGCAGGTCGTCACCATCGCCTGCGCGTTCCCGGCCTACCGCAACCTCGTGTTCGAGTCACAGGGGAGCGTCAAGGGGGACTTCGTCAGGTTCCTGTCGGTCTGGTCCTCGGGCGCGATCGCGGGCCTCGTCGCCACCCCGTTCCTCGTCGAGGTCCTCGGCATGAACCCGCTCGTGGCGCAGGTGCTGGCCATCGTGGTGATCGCGGTCGCCTCGTACCTCGGACACCGGTTCTTCTCGTTCAGGACGCGCGTCGAACCGTCTGGGGCCACCCAGCCCGACGGCGTCGCGCCGAGGCGGTGAGCAGCGTGGACAATCCTTCCGTGAACCTCTCTGTGATCATCCCGTGCTACCGCTCGCGGCTCACCCTCCCGGAGCTCGTCCGGCGCCTCCAGAAGGAGCTGCCGCTCATCGCGGAGCTCTACGAGATCATCCTGGTGGTCGACGGGTCGCCCGATGACACGTATGCCGTCGCGCGCGCTCTCGAGCTCGAGTTCCCCGCGACGGTGCGGGCCGTGCTGCTGCGGCGCAACTACGGCCAGCACAACGCGCTGCTGGCGGGCCTCGCCCGGGCGCAGTACGAGTTCACCGTCACGATGGACGACGACCTCCAGCACCGTCCCGAAGAGCTGGCCACGCTGATCGCGCCGCTCTCCGACCCGCTCGTCGACCTCGTCTACGGGGTGCCCGACGAGGAGGAGCACGGCTTCTTCCGCTCCCTGGCCTCCCGGATGGTCAAGGCGGCCCTCGCGGCCGCCGACGTCCCGAGCGCGAGGGACGTGAGCGCCTTCCGGGCGTTCCGCACCGACCTGCGCGACGGCTTCGCGCACGTCGCCGACCCGTTCGCCTCGGTCGACGTGCTGCTGAGCTGGACCACCAACTCGATCCGCCGCGTGCAGATCAGCATGGACCACCGCACCATCGGGTCCTCGTCGTACACCTTCGCCTCCCTGGCGAGGCACGCCATGAACATGGTGACCGGCTACGGCACCGTGCCGCTGAAGCTCGTCACATGGCTCGGTTTCGCCTGCTCGCTGCTGGGGTTCGCCCTGCTCTTCTTCGTCCTGGTGCGGTTCATCGCGGGCGACATCGAGGTCGCCGGGTTCACCACGCTGGCGTCGATGCTCGCGATCCTGAGCGGGGCCATGATGCTGTCGATCGGCGTCCTGGGCGAGTACATCGGACGGCTGCACTTCCGTTCGATGCAGCGGCCCACCTTCCTGGTGCGGGTCGACGGCGGAGACGACGGTCCTCGGGCGGGCCTGCCCGGCACGAGGCTCGCCGCCGTCGTGGAGGAGAAGCACCCCGACGAGATCGCTGCGGCGCTCAGGGGCCGCTACGCCACGCCCTCGCAGGAGACCGACTCCGCGGTGCGCGAGGGTGTGACGTCCGGACCCGCCGGCCGAGCGTCCGCCCACCCGGTGCCGGATGCCGAGCCCGACGGGCGGACGCCCCAGCCGGCCGCCGGATCGGGCCCTGCGCCCACGTCGCCCGAGCCGGTGTCGGCGAAGTGGCCGGGCTCCCAGGGCTGACACCCGGGTCGGCGAACGGAGGCTGAGACGTGCCCGCTCCCTTCCGGCTCGTCGCTGGGGACCACGCCCCGGTCCAGCAGACGTCGACGACGTGCGGCTCGGCGTCGTTGACCATCGCCCGCATGCTGGTGAACCCGGCGTTCGCCGCGTGGATCCGGGACGGCATACGCAAGGACGCGCGTGTGGGCGACGTGCCCGACGCCGGCACCGAGGCACAGCGGTTCGCCGCGTACGAGCAGGTCGTCGCCGCGCGCACCAACGCGTTGGTCGGCGCCGGCCACCGCCTGCAGCTGCCGTGGCCGCGGGCGCTCGGCACCCCGCCGTGGGGTGCCCTCAACGAGCTCGAGCTCGGCGCGTCCGACCCCGACGCCGACTACGAGGTGGCATGGTTCCGCCAGCGCGGGCGCGTCGGCCTCGGCCACACGTATGCCGAGCTGCGCACCCGGGTGCGCGCCGGCCGTCCGGCGCTGCTCTACGTCGGCAACGCATGGGCCCCGCGCCACGTCGTCCTCGTCATGCCCGCGACGGGTGGGCAGGAGCTCGACGTCTACGAGCCGTCGGCCGGCCAGGTCGTCGACCTGCCCCGGCACGCGTTCGTCGAGAGGCGGCTGCAGATCGGCGGCTGGGACCAGCCCTGGGCCGCCGTCTGGGCCGACCCACAGACCTAGAGAACCGTCGAGAGGCCACGTGTGGCCGCCCCGCGCACGTCGAAAGGCCACTGTCCGTGACGAACAGTGGCCTTTCGACTGCGCCGAGGGGACAAAGTCTGGCCTCTCGACGGTTGGAACTGGTGGGTCAGCCCATGTGGGCGGGGGCCGCGCCGTCGCTCGCGAGCTCCTTGTGGCGCACGTTGAGCGCGACCAGGGTGATCACGCCGCCGACCGCGATCATGATCGCCGCGACGAGGTAGGCCCGGCTCGCGCCGTAGGTGAACGCCTCGTCGGCGATCAGCTTCCGCGCGGCCGCGACCTGCTCGCGGCTCGGGGCGGGTCCGCCCTGCGGCAGCTTCGCCGTCAGCTCGGCGACCTTGTCGTTGAGGTTGTTGACGAAGATCGTGCTCAGGGTCGCGAGGCCGATCGTGCCGCCGACCTGCTGCATCGTGTTGAGCACCGCGGAGGCCACCGACGAGTCCTCGTGGGCCACGCCGTGCACGGCGGTCAGGGTGAGCGGCACGAAGATGAGCCCCAGGCCGAACGCGAGGACGACGATCCACGGCAGGAGGTTCGCGGCATACGTGCTCTGGGGCGTCAGGTGCGTGAAGCCCCACATGCCGAGCGTCGCGAAGGCGGCTCCCGCGCCGGAGATCCAGCGCGGGTCGACCCGCGCGATGAGGAACGACGCTACCTGCGCTGCCACGACGATGCCCACCGAGAACGGCAGGAACGCGAGGCCGGACTTGAGCGGCGAGTAGCCGAGGATGTTCTGGATGTAGATGCCGAGGAAGTAGAACATCGCGAACATGCCGGCACCGACGACGAGCATCACGAAGTACGACGTGCCGCGGGTGCGGTCACCGGGGATGCGCATCGGCAGGAGCGGGTGCGCGACGCGGGTCTCGATGACGACGAACGCCACGAGCAGCGCCGCGCCGATCGCGAGGTACGTGACGGTCGTCGCGTCGCCCCACGACGTGCTGGCGGCGTGGGTCAGGCCGTAGACGAGGGCCGAGAGACCGGCGATCGAGGTGATGGCTCCGGGGATGTCGAGGGAGCCGCGGCCGTCCTCGGACTCGGTGAGGATGCGCTGCGCGAAGACGGCGACGAGCACGCCGATCGGCAGGTTGATGAAGAAGTTCCAGCGCCAGTCGACCTCGGTGAGCGCGCCACCGAGGATGAGGCCGATCGCGGCGCCTGCCCCGGACATGGCGGCGAAGACGCCCATCGCCCGGTTGCGTTCCTTGCCGGCGGGGAACGTCGTCGTGATGAGCGCAAGGGCGTTCGGGGCGGCGAGTGCGCCGCCGAGGCCCTGCACGGCGCGGGCGCCGAGCATCATCGCCTCGTTCTGGGCGATGCCGGCGACGAGCGAGGCGAGCGTGAAGAGCACGACGCCCCAGACGAACATGCGGCGTCGCCCGTAGAGGTCGCCGAGGCGTCCGCCGAGCAGCAGCACGCCGCCGAACGCGAGCGTGTAGATGGTGACGACCCACTGGAGGTTGGCCTGGCTGAAGGCCAGGTCGGTCGCGATGTGGGGGAGGGCGATGTTCACGATCGTGCCGTCGAGCACGATCATCAGCTGGGCGGCGCAGATGACGAAGAGCGCGAGGCCGAGTCGCCTCGGCGGGGCGTCGTGCGAGGTGAAGTCGCCGGTGGGCTCCTCCAGCCGCACTGCAGCGGTCGAAGACATGGGGGTTCCTCTCGGGAGCACGCGTCGGGGCGTGCGGGTGGATGCGGGAATCAGGGCGTGCGGGATCGGCGCTCGGCGGCGTGCTGGTGTCGTGCGTCGCGTCAGCGCTGGTCGGACGCTGGAGCGAGGGTGGCGGCGCAGGCGGGGAGGACGACGGTGTCGATGAACTCGGCGATGCGTTCAGGTCCCGGCCGCCTGCCCGAGAGCAGCGCCTCGTGGATGGACAGGGACGGCAGGATCATCAGGAGGGTGTCGAGGTCGGCGTCGCCGCCCACCTCACCCCGCAGGCGGGCGTTCTCGAAGATCGTGCGGCTGGCCGCGATCTTCGGGGCCACGAACCGCTCGTGGATGCCGCAGGCCAGCTCCGGCTCACGGTGGATGACGGGGAGCAGCGCGCTCCACGTGCCGACGACGACCTCGTCGTCGAGGCCTCCGGCGGCGCACGCCTGGGCGAGCAGGTCTCCGCGCAGGGACCCGGTGTCGGGGTCCTGCTCGGCCGGGCAGTCGATGAAGAGGCCCACGGCGTCGATGACGAGGTCGCGCTTGTGCGGCCAGCGGCGGTAGAGCGTCGCCTTGGACGCCCGAGCCGCCGTGGCCACGGCATCGAAGGTGAGCCGGTCGTAGCCGAGGTCGCGCAGCACGCCGATCGCCGCCTCGAGGATCTCGACCTCGCGGTCGCCGACGACGCGCGGGCGGCCGGCGGGCTGTGCCCCTGCCGTGTTCGCACCCGGGCCCATGCCGTCCTCACTCTCCGCTTGATGAAACGAAACTGTTTCGTTTCATCCGAAGCGTACGTCGCGGATCGCCGAACCGCAAACGCCGCACTCCGGCGGGGCTCAGTCGCGCTCCGCGGGCGGGTTCGTGCGCATCAGCCACACCGCGACCGACACGCCGAGCAGGCCGACCACGTATGCCGCGGCGCTCACGGCGCCCGACCGCCCGGTCAGCAGCCCCGCGAGCAGCGCCACGGGCACCGCCGAGAGGAAGGCGATGGCCGTGTGCCGCAGCCAGCGGCGGCCCGTGCGCGCCGTGAACGAGCCGCCCGGCGGCGACGACGCCGACAGTGCGGTGGCCGCGTGCCCGACGGCGCACCCGGCGGCTGCGGGCAGCGACCACCACGAGAAGCTGCCCGCGGCGGTGAGGGTGAACCAGCCGTAGAGGAGCAGCCCCCAGTAGAGCAGCGGGGCGGCCGAGCCGGCCCAGAGCATCGTGAGGAGGGGTAGCAGGACGAGCGACCACCAGACGGGGTCGAAGCCGCCGGCGGCGCGCGAGAGGCTGCCGAGGTAGACCAGGACTCCGGCCATGGCCGCAGCGGTCGCGCCGAGCTGGCTGAGGGACCACTCGGGTCCGGCTCCGAAGTGGACCGTGCGGCGCACCGGGTGCAGCTCGTGGTCGGCGGATTCGCCCGGCGGGGGGAGCACGGTCACCGCCTCGCCATCCGGGGGGCGGAGGCCCTGCGGGCGATGTCGCGCAGCACGTGGTCGAGCGACCCGGGGCCGTGCCACGGCACGACCGGGACGCCGCGCAGCCGGAGGCTGTGCACGTCGGCCTCGCGGCCGAGCAGCCGGATGCGCCACGCGAGGGCCTGGTGGACGCTCTTCGGGTCGAGCACCAGGTGGTCGGGGAAGGTGTCGACGACGACCACCGTCATGCCGCGAGCGGCGAGCGTGTGGGCGAGGGTCACCATCGTCGGCTCGACGAGCGGAGACAGCACGAGGCACAGCGCCATCGGGTCGACGCCACGGATCGCGCGCTCACCCGTGTCGCGGCGCTCGGTGGCCGGCGCGATGGCGGCGAGCGTGTCGAGGACGCGCCGCAGGTGGTTGGTGCCCGAGCCGACGCCCAGGGTGGGAACCTCGGCGGCCCCGACGGTGCGCAGCGTCAGCCGGTCGTTGCTGCGCAGGAAGTGCTCGCTGATGGCGCCGGCCGCCCGCACGGTGACGTCGAGGCTCGTCGGGCGCCCGTCGATGCCCTCGCGGGGTCCGAGGTCGCTGAAGCAGTCGACGAGCAGGAAGACGTGGGCGTCCTCGTCGGTGAACGTCGAGGTGACGTGCAGGGTGCCGGTGCGCATCGAGACCGGCCAGTGGATGCGGCGCAGCCGGTCGCCGGGGTGGAACTGGCGGATCGTGTTGAACTCCGACCCGGAGCCGGGCCGGTTGGAGCGGTTGAGGCCGACGATCCCGCGGGGATGCGGAGTCGGCGCGCTCGCGTCGAACGAGGCCGGCACGGGCAGGGTGGCGCAGTCGAGGTCCGGCAGGTCGACGGGCCCGACCCGGAAGGCGCCCCACGAGCTGACGAGGGCGATGCTGACCGTCCCGATGCGGCGGCGGCCCCACCGGGTCGACCGCAGGCCGATGGCGGCCGACCCGTCGTCGAGCTCGGCGATGCCGCTGGACGGCTTGCGTTCCACCCAGGGCACGCGCGCCACCGTGACGACCCCGTGGAGGTCGGGCAGCGCCGGTGTCGTGCGCACGTAGAGGCCGGTGACCGAGCCCTCGCGCAGGGTGGTGTCGCCGAGCCGGGCCGTGCCGGTGACCTCGACACGCGGCCGGGTCAGGTGCCCCCACACGGCGGCCACCACGAGGGGGGTGACGATGACGAGCAGGTCGGGACGTCGGGCCACCACGGCGGAAACCGCACCGGCCGCGCCGAGGAGGATCGCCCGCTGGTGCGCAGCGGTGGACTCCCAGGCGCCGAGAGGACGCGAGGCGGTGCGGTGGGGCTGCCAGTGGGGCATGGTCGCTCAGCCCGCCGATGGGCGCGGCGCCACGGTCTCGCGGGCCGATGGCGTCGCCACGGTGCGCAGGAGGCTCTCGACGACGGCTGCTCCGGAGGCGTTGCTCATCCAGAGCTCGGGTTTGACGGTGATGCGGTGGGCGAGCACCGGCGCGGCGACGGCCTTGACGTCCTCGGGGGTCACGTAGTCGCGTCCGTCGACGACGGCATACGCCCGGGAGCAGAGCAGCAGACCGAGCGCGCCTCGTGGCGAGGCGCCCATGAGGACGTCACCGTGGGTGCGCGTCGCCGCGGCGAGGGCGACGCAGTAGCGGCCGACCGACTCGTCGACGACGGTGGCCTCGACGGCGGCCTGCATCTGCAGGAGCGTCTCCGCGTCGACGACGGCCTCGAGCTGCTGCTCCTCCTGCTGGCGCGCCATCCGGTTGGCGAGGATCTGCCACTCCTCGTCGAGCGAGGGGTAGCCGAACGAGATGCGCATGAGGAAGCGGTCGAGCTGGGCCTCCGGCAGTGGGTAGGTGCCTTCGTACTCGACGGGGTTGGCGGTCGCGAGCACGTGGAAGGGCCGGGGGAGCTGGAAGGTGCGCCCCTCGACGGTGACCTGTTTCTCCTGCATCGCCTCGAGCAGGGCCGCCTGCGTCTTCGGCGGCGTGCGGTTGATCTCGTCGGCGAGCAGCAGCCCGGCGAAGAGCGGCCCGGCGCGGAACTCGAAGTCGCCCGCCCGCTGGTCGTAGATGAACGACCCCGTGATGTCACCCGGCAGCAGGTCGGGCGTGAACTGCGCCCGCTTGAACTCCAGCCCGAGCGTCTGGGCGAAGCTGCGGGCCGCCAGCGTCTTGCCGAGACCGGGGAAGTCCTCCATGAGGACGTGTCCGCCGGCGAGGATGCCGGAGAGCACGAGGCGCAGCGACTCGTCCTTGCCGACGACGGCCCGGCCGACCTCGGCGAGGACCGCGCGGCTGCGCTCGCTCACCCGGGAGAGGGGCATCAGGGACAGGTCGGTCATGGTCACCACTGCTCGATTCGTCGGAGGATGGGGTCGAGGACCTGCGGACGGTAGAGGTCGGGCGGCGGCAGCCCGACGAGGAGGTCCCAGAGCTCGGGTGGGGTGACCCCCTGGGCCCACTTCGGCTCCTCCTCGGCGATGATGCCGTGCTTGGCGAAGAGCCGTTCGCGGATGAGCGCCTGCAGCTGCAGGTGCAGGTCGTGGACCATCGACTCGCGGCCCTCACCCCTGGTGTCGGCGGCCTCGAGCCGACCTGCGAGGTTGGCCACCCGGAAGTCGTTGCCGCGGCCCCGGTTGCCGAGCTCGCTGTCGACGAGCGGCCAGACCGTGAGGTGCTGGGGGCCTGTGTGGTCGAGCACCTGCCAGGCGAGGACTGCGAGGGCGAGCAGGATCGCGAGCAGTCCGGGCACGTCCGGCTGCAGGCCCAGGGTGGCCGTCAGCAGGGCGGTCCCCGCCCAAACGGCCACCAGTCCCAGGAGCCGGCGCCTCCACGGGCGCAGGGCGGTTCGAAGCGCGTCGAGTCGCGACGTCCGGACGCTCACGGCGCCTCCCGGTGCGGTGATCCGGTGCCGCGAGCGGTGGCCCCGGCACCGGTCGGGGCGTCGGCGTGCGCAGCCGCGTCGGCGCTCGCCTGCTCGTCCGCCACGCGCTCGAGGTCGGCGATGAGCACGCGCAGGTCGCCGATCGCACGCGAGCGGTGCTCCTCACCCAACGGGTGCGCCGAGAAGCGCGCCTCTCGGTAGAGCGCCGCCAGGTCGGCGAGGCGCTCGCGGTCGACCGCCCACACCGTGATGACCCGTTCGGTGTACTCGGTCGAGGTCTCGGCCGGCAGCCGGGGCAGGCCTGTCGCCGCGGCCGACCCCTCGAGGTCGAGCCAGGCCGCGACGATGGCGTTGCGGGGCTCGCCGGACTCGAGGTCGCGCAGGCGTTCGCGCGCGGCCTCGAGCAGCTCGGCCGGCACGAGCGGGATGGCGAAGGTCGGCTCCTCGTGGACGGTCACGTGCGGCGTGCGCACGAGCGCGACGAGCAGCCGCGCGAGCGCGAGGAGCACGACGAGGATGGTGCCGACGAGGAGGATCTGGACGAGCGCCACGAGGATCGGCGAGGGGTCGAAGGGTGCCGGGGGCCGGGTGATGGTCCGCGACGCCGGGGTGGTCGTCGCGAGTGGCGGCGTGGCGGTCGGCAGCGGCGGGATCGTCGCCACGAAGGCGGAGGGACGCGCGAGCAGCGGCACCGGGCGGCCGGTGGACGCCACGACCAGGGCGGCCATGACCACGGCGCCACCGGCAATGGTCAGCTGCACCCCCCGCCTCGACATGCGCGAAACCCTATGCCAGCGTGGCTGCGCTGACCCCGATTGGGCACGGATCGTTGCCGTCCCGAGAGGTCGGGACGGCAACGACGTGTCGCTCAGGCCCGGGTGGCCGGCTTCTCGACGGGGACGAGCTCGGCGTCACGCACCTCGACGGACTCGCCCTCGGCGTACGCGAGCTCGCTGATGCGGCCGCTCGCGCGCAGGTCGGCCTCGGCGGCGCGGATGCGCTCGACGGAGGCCGCGGGGGCCACGAGGGTCATGGTGCGCACCTCGGCGCGCATGCCGACCTTGGCCTCGGACTTCACCTTGCGGACGCCGGCCAGCGCGGCGCCGACCGCGGGCAGCACCGCCGCGTCGCCGCCGGCAGGCAGCTCGTCACGCGTCGGCCAGGACTGGCGGTGCACCGAGCCCTTGCCGAACCACGACCAGACCTCCTCGGTGGCGTACGGGATGAACGGCGCGAGCAGACGCAACAGCGTCTCGAGCGCCAGTCGCAGGGCGGCGCGGGCACTCGCCGCCGCCTCGTCGCCCTGACCGCCGTAGGCGCGGTCCTTGACGAGCTCGAGGTAGTCGTCGCAGAAGGTCCAGAAGAACGTCTCGGTGACCTCGAGCGAGCGGGTGTAGTCCCAGCCCTCGAAGCCCTGCGTCGCCTTCTCGACGACGTCGGCCAGGGCCGAGAGCATCGACAGGTCAAGGGGATTCGTCACCGCAGTACGCAGGTCGCCCGACACGTCACCGAAGCCGAGGGCGAACTTGCTCGCGTTGAGCACCTTGATCGCGAGACGGCGGCCGACCTTCATCTGGCCGGTGTCGTAGGCCGCGTCGGTGCCCAGGCGTCCGGAGGCCGCCCAGTAGCGCACGGCGTCGGCGCCGTTGGCCTTGACGACGTCCTCCGGCGTCTCGGCGTTGCCCTTGGACTTGCTCATCTTCTTGCGGTCTGGGTCGAGGATCCAGCCGCTGATCGCCGCGTGGCGCCACGGCGCGACGCCGTGCTCGAAGAACGACCGCGTCACGGTGGCGAAGAGCCAGGTGCGGATGATGTCGTGGCCCTGCGGACGCAGGTCGTAGGGGAACAGCGAGGCGAACAGCGCCTCGTCGGAGCCGAGGCGCTCGTCGGCCGGGGCGCCCTCGCGCACCGGCCAGCCGGCCGCGATCTGGGGCGTCAGCGACGACGTGGCCCACGTGTCCATGATGTCGGGGTCGGCGACGAACCCGCCGGGCACGCCGCGCTGCGACTCGTCGTAGCCGGGCGGCACGTCGGTCTGCGGGTCGACCGGCAGGCTCGCCTCCGGGGCGACGATCGGGTGGTCGTAGTCGGTCTCGCCCTCGGCGTCGAGGGGGTACCACACCGGGAAGGGCACGCCGAAGAAGCGCTGGCGCGAGATGAGCCAGTCGCCGTTGAGGCCCTCGACCCAGTTCTTGTAGCGCGAGCGCATGAAGGCCGGG
>JABFXB010000511.1 GCA_013361975.1 Dermatophilaceae bacterium | reverse complement strand
GCCGAGGGAGGTGACGGCATACGACGGGAAGCGGTTCTCGAAGACGACGACCTGGTAGTCGCTCTCGGGGATCTCCGACGGCACCGAGCCGTGCCCGGCCGGGCAGAGCGGGCACTCGTCCTTGGGCGGCATGAAGGTGCGGTGCTGACGGTGGGCGGCGACGGCGACCCAGTCGTCGACGAGCGCGTCGTGGCGGATCTCGCCGGACTGCACCCGCGGCTCGACCGGACGCTGGTCCTCCGCGGTGCGCTCGGGGGTGCCCGGGTCGTCGACGTAGATGATCTCGCGCCCGTCGGCCAGGTGCCTGGTCGTCATGCGGCTCGTGGTGCGGCTCGGGGTGGTCATGGTGCCTCCACGGTCTCGAGGGAGCCGACCGACTCGCGCAGGGTCTCGCGCGCCCGCCCGGGAAGTCCGACGTCGGTGACGAACAGGTCGACCTCGCTGAGGTCGGCGAAGGTGCTGAGGCCCACGGTCCCCCACTTGGAGGAGTCGGCGAGGACGCAGACGTGGCGGGCGGACGAGACCAGCGCACGGTTCGTCTCGGACTCGACGAGGTTCGGGGTGGTCAGGCCGCTTCGTTCGTCGAAGCCGTGAGCCCCGAGGAAGAGCAGGTCGACGTGGAGCGCGCGCAGGGCGGCGACGGCGACCGGCCCGACGAGAGCGTCGGAGGGGGTGCGCACCCCGCCGGTGAGGATGACCGTCTGGCCCGGGGCGCCCGACTCGTGCAGCAGCTGCGCGACGGGCACGGAGTTCGTGACGACGGTCAGCTGCGGCACGTCCTTGACGGCGCGGGCCAGCTCGTACGTCGTGGTGCCGGCGGAGATGCCGATGGCGCTGCCGGCCTCGACTCGTCTGGCCGCCGCCCTCGCGATCGCCTGCTTCTGCGCGAGCTGCAGCAGCGACTTGGCGGAGAAGCCCGGCTCCTCGCTGCTGCGCGAGTCGCCCAGGGCGAGCGCACCGCCGTGCACGCGCTCGAGGAGGCCGTCGCTCGACAGCCGCTCGATGTCGCGCCGGATCGTCATGTCGGACACCCCGAGCCGTTCGACGAGGTCGGAGACCTTGACGGCCCCCGACTCCTCGACGAGCTCGAGGATGACCGAGCGGCGTTGGCTGGCAAGCATCTTCACTCCTGCCTGATCACGGCGGTGGCGCCGGCGGCGAGCCGGACGGAGCCGTCGACGTGGGTCTCCGTGACGAGGTCGTACCCATTGGCGGACACGACCTGCTCGCTGTCGGTGTGGTTGAGCAGGAAGAGCCAGGACCGTGTGCCGTCGCCGCGTCGGGCGGCCTCGACCCCCGGCGGGAGGTCCGCCACGGCCGGCTCGACGGAGGCAGCCGACAGCACGTCGTCGAGCAGCGCGCCGAGCGTTGCGTCGTCGGGCAGGGTGCTGAGGTACCAGGCCGCTCCGCCACCACCGGCGCCTGCGCCGACGTCGCGGCGTGTGACCGCGGGGCGTCCCGCGAGGGGGCCGGCGGCGTACGTGGCCAGCACCTCGGTGCCCGGGAGGGCGGTGACGTCCTCGCTCCACCACGTGCCCGTGCCCGCGGCGAGGGCGACGTCGCCGCCCGGGCCGAGGGGGAAGAACTCCTCCACGCGAACGCCCAGCAGGTCGCGGAATGCCCCCGGGTAGCCGCCGAGCCGCACGTGGTCGTGCTCGTCGCTGATGCCGGAGAAGTACGTCACGACGACCTGCGCCCCGGCCTCGGCGGCGGCGGCCACGGCTGCCGCGCGGGCGTCGGTGACGAGGTAGAGCTGCGGCACGACGACGACCGAGTACGCCGTGAGGTCGGCCGACGGGTGCACGACGTCGCAGGTGACGCCGCGGTCGAGGAGCAGGCGGTGGATCGTGTGCGCGGCCAGCTGCGCGTCGAGCTCGGAGCTCGGCATGCACGGACCCTCCGCGGCCCAGATCGCCTGGTAGTCATGGAGAACGGCGACCTTCGCCTCGACCCGGCTGCCCACGAGCTCACCGAGGCGGCCGGCGATGCGGCCGAGCTCCTCGACCTCGCGAAACCGGGCGCTGTCGCTGCCGGCGTGGGGCACGACCGCGCTGTGGAACTTCTCGGACCCCGCGCGGGACTGGCGCCACTGGAACCAGCCGATGGTGTCGGCGCCGCGCGCGACGTGGGCCAGGGCGTCGCGGATCGTCTGGCCGGGCGCCTTCGCGTGGTTGGTCGGCTGCCAGTTCACCGCGCTCGTCGAGTGCTCCATGAGCATCCACGGCGCTCCGCCTGCGAGACCGCGCGTGAGGTCACCGCTGTACGCCAGCTCGGACCGCGGGTGCTCGAGGGCGTCGACGATGTAGTGGTCGGTGCTGACGACGTCGACGGTCGGCGTCCACTGCGAGTAGTCGAGGTGCCGGAAGTGCTGCAGCGTCATGAAGTTCGTCGTCACGGGGACCCCCGGCGACAGCTCGTCGAGGACGGCTCGTTCGGCCCGCATGAAGTCGAGCAGCGCGTCGGACGAGAACCGCTTGTAGTCGAGCACGTGGGTCGGGTTGTTGAACGTCGTCGACCGCCGCGGCGGCAGCACCTGGTCCCACGCCGTGTAGCGCTGGCTCCAGAACGCGGTGCCCCACGCGTCGTTGAGCGCGTCGAGGCTCGTGTAGCGGCGTTCGAGCCAGGTGCGGAAATGGCGGGCGCACTCGTCGCAGTAGCAGGGCAGGTTGTGGCACGCGTACTCGTTGGAGACGTGCCACATCGCGAGAGCGGGGTGCTCGTGGTAGCGCGCGGCCATCTGCCGGGTCAGGGCGAGGGCGTACTCGCGGAAGACGGGGGAGGTGGGGCACCACGCCTGCCGGCTGCCCGGCCACAGCGTGTGGCCGTCGACGTCGACGGGCAGGATCTCGGGGTGCGCGGCCGAGAGCCACGGGGGAGGCGTGGCCGTCGCGGTGGCGAGGTCGACGGCGACGCCACCCGCGTGCAGCTTGTCCATGATCGTGTCGAGCCACTCGAACTCGTACTCGCCCTTGGCCGGCTCGAGCCAGCTCCACGAGAAGATGCCCAGGCTCACGAACGAGATGTTCGCGCGCCGCATGAGCGCGACGTCCTCGTCCCACACGGAGCGGGGCCACTGTTCGGGGTTGTAGTCGCCACCGAGTGCGAGGGTCTTCGTCGGCCATGAGCGCATGGCACACAGAGTGTCGGCC
>JABFXB010000160.1 GCA_013361975.1 Dermatophilaceae bacterium | reverse complement strand
GGGCCTGGTCGTGGCCGGGCGCGTGGAACACGACGTGGTCGAAGCCCCAGTCGACGTACTGGCGCACCGCGTCGACCGCCTCCTGGGCGTCGCTCGTGACGATCCAGCGCTTGGCGATCTCCTCGTCGGAGAGCTCGTCGGCGAGGCGCTCCATCTCGACAGGGTCGTCGACGCCGTGCTTCTGCTCGGCGCTGAGCGACAGCGGCGCCCAGAACCGCACGTTGTGCAGCGCCTGGTCGGGGTCGCGGTCGTAGGAGAGCTTGATCTCGATCATCTTGTCGATGTCGTCGCGCGTGCGCCCCG
The DNA here is from genome assembly GCA_013361975.1 of Dermatophilaceae bacterium. Classification (GTDB taxonomy): domain Bacteria; phylum Actinomycetota; class Actinomycetes; order Actinomycetales; family Dermatophilaceae; genus Terrabacter. Next base: position 2,848 of record JABFXB010000160.1, on the reverse strand, counting down.
ACTTCGCGAGGCCCTCGTCGACGGCGGGGAGCAGCTGGTCCTCGTAGAGCTCACGACCCTTGCCGGAGGTGCAGATGAACCCGTCACCCGACCGGCCGGCATACCGGGCGACGAGCGGACCGCCCGCGGCGACGTAGACGGGGATCGGCTGCTCGGGGCGGTCGTAGACCGTCGCGGCGTGGGTGCGGTAGTACTCGCCCTCGAACTCGACGCGCTCCTCGGTCCAGAGCCGGCGCATCAGGGTGACCGCTTCACGCAGCCGGGCGAAGCGCTCCTTGAACTCGGGCCACGGCGAGCCTGCCGCGCCGACCGCGACCTCGTTGAGCGCCTCACCGGTGCCGATGCCGAGCACGATGCGCCCCGGGTTGAGGGCACCGAGGGTGCCGAAGGCCTGGGCCACGACGGCCGGGTTGTAGCGGAAGGTCGGGGTCATCACCGAGGTGCCGAGCTGGATGCGCTCGGTGCGCTCGCCGGCGGCCGCGAGCCACGACATCGCGAACGGCGCGTGACCGTCCTGGTGGCGCCACGGCTGGAAGTGGTCGGAGATGAAGACCGAGTCGAGCCCGACCTCCTCGGCCCGAGCGGCATACGTGACCAGGTCACGAGGACCGAACTGCTCAGCTGACGCCTTCCAACCAACCTTGAGCACGCTGACTCCTCCGGGGGCCTGTGGGAGTGGACCACGTCAGCCTACGGCGGCGCGCTCAGAGGTCGGTCACCAGTGCACGACGACCTCGTCGCCGATGCGCACCTCGTTGTACAGCTGGACCAGAAGCGGCTTGTTGCGCACGTTGACGCAGCCGTGCGAGGCGCCCGCGTAGCCGAGCCGGGCGAAGTTCGACGAGTAGTGCACGGCCTGGCCGCCGGAGAAGAACATGGAGTACGGCATCGGCGTGTGGTAGAGGTTCGAGATGACGTCGACCTTCTTCTTGTAGACGGAGAAGACGCCCTCGCGGGTGGGCAGCTCGTCGCTGCCGAACCGCACGTCGAAGCCGTACTGCGGCACCCCGTCGACGACCCAGGTCAGCCGACGCGTCGACTTGCTGACGCACATGACCCGGCCGGTCATGCAGCGCTCGTCGACGTCCCACGAGATGCTGCCGGGCTCGGACTTGGCCTCGGGGTCGGCCGGCTTCGGCTTCGGCTTCACGTTCGCGAGCTCGTCGGCGGTAGGCCGCTTGCTCATCGAGACGAGCTTGTCCCAGGTGCGCTCGTCAAGGTCGCCCGTGGCGTCGAAGCCGCGCTTGGCCTGGAAGCCGCGGACGGCCTCCGTCGTGCGCGAGCCGTAGTGGTCGTCGACGTCTCCCGAGAACCAGCCGATCTGGCGCAGGCGAGCCTCCAGCGAGCGCACCTTTGCGCCGGTGTCGCCCGCCCGCAGCAGGACGACGGGTGCGGGTTCCACCTCCGGCTCGGGCTTCGCCTCCGGCTGGGGCTTCTGCGCGGGGTCGGTCGACGGCTTCGGGGTCGGCGTCGTCGGGACCGCGGAGGGTGTGGCCTCCGCCGTCGCGACCGGAGATTCGGACGGTGTCGCTGTCGGTGTGTCTGTCGCTGTCCCCGCCGGTGTCTCGGTCCGTGCAGGCGTCGGGTTTTCGGAGGGAGTCTGGGGCGTCTGGCTGACGCTCTGCCCCACGCGGGTCGCCGCCGCGTCGGACGATGCACCAGGGGTGCAGGCCGCCGAGCCGGCGACGAGCGCGATGGCTCCGGTCAGCACGAGGGCGCGGCGAAGAACGCGCGTGGACCGGACCGGTGGGCTGGCTGCCTGCATCGTGACCCCTTGTTCAGCATGGTTCGACATGCGACGTGCCGTGCGTCGTTGCACTGCACTGAGGGTGACGCGACCACCCCCTGAAAGGTTGTCCGACAAGGGGGCGTGGTACGGATCGTGACCGATCTGTTGCGCAATGCCCGTTCGCGCGGTTGCTCGCGCCGTTCGACGGGCGGTGCGGCGACGGGCCTCGCGTCTCAGGCGTTCTGCTGCTGCTGTTGCTGCTGCTGCATCGCGTGGTGGCGGCGCAGCACCTCGGTGAGCTTGTTGGCGCCGGCGACGACGGTCGCGGCATGCAGGCGGCCGGGCTGGCGCGACAGCCGCTCGATCGGGCCCGAGATCGACACGGCGGCGACGACGCGACCCGACGGGCCGCGTACGGGCGCGGACACCGACGCGACGCCGGCCTCGCGCTCGGCCACGCTCTGCGCCCAGCCACGGCGGCGCACGCCGGAGAGGGCCGTGGCCGTGAAGGCGGCGCCCTGCAGGCCGCGGTGGAGGCGGTCGGGCTCCTCCCAGGCGAGCAGCACCTGGGCCGCCGAGCCGGCGAGCATCGAGAGCGTCGCACCGACGGGGATGGAGTCACGCAGGCCCACGGGGCGCTCGGCAGCGGCGACGCAGATGCGCTGGTCACCCTGACGGCGGAAGAGCTGGGCGCTCTCGTTCGTGTGGTCGCGCAGCGCGCCGAGCACCGGTCCGGCCGCGGCGAGGAGGCGGTCCTCGCCGGCCGCCGAGGCGAGCTCGCCGAGTCGCGGGCCGAGCACGAAGCGGCCCTGCATGTCGCGCGAGACCAGTCGGTGGTGCTCGAGGGCCACGGCCAGCCGGTGGGCCGTGGGACGCGCGAGCCCGGTGGCTCCGACGAGCTGGGCGAGGGTGGCCGGGCCCGCCTCGAGCGCGCCGAGCACCGTGGCGGCCTTGTCGAGAACACCGACCCCAGAAGAGTTGTCCATGCACTGATATTGACGTCTCAGGCACTGAGACGTCAATCCGTTGGGACCACAAAAGGTTCAGTCTTGCCGAAGAGCGATGTCGCGACCAGGTCCTCGATGGCGCACGCGCTCGGCACCAGCAAACGTCGTCGCG
>JABFXB010000475.1 GCA_013361975.1 Dermatophilaceae bacterium | reverse complement strand
GCTGGTTAAGGTGACGACGGGACGCGGTCGACCGCGTCCACACGAACTGAGAAAGCAGGTTTGACGTGGAGGTCCGCATCGGCGTGCAGAACGTGGCGCGCGAGATCACCTTCGAGACGACGCAGTCGACCGACGAGATCTTCTCCGCCGTCAAGGCGGCGCTGGGATCCGACGTGCTCGAGCTGACCGACGACAAGGGTGGGCGCATCATCGTCCCGTCCGCATCGATCGGCTACGTCACGACCGGAGCCGAGCGCAAGGCGGGCGTGGGCTTCGGCGCCCACTGACAAGCGCCCCGACGAGCACCGCTCTCCCCCAACGCATCCGCCCACCGGGCAACGCACAAGTCCGTTGCGCAACGCACAAGGCCGTCGACCTCCGGGTCGGCGGCCTTGTGCGTTCTCTCCGGCGGTGCGCAGTCTTCACGTGACGGCTGCGCGTGCGACACCGCTGCGACCCGGGTAAGGGGTTGGATGAGAGCGCGCCGGGCTCACCGGTCGCCGTCCGCCCGCCGACCGGGCACCCAAGGAGGAACGCGAAGTCATGATCCAAACCATCCTGATGGCCCTGGTCGCGGGAGCGATCGTCGGCCCGCTGGCTCGGTTGGTGCTGCCCGGCAAGCAGAACATGGGCGTCCTGCTCACGGTCGTCCTCGGGGCCATCGGCTCGCTCATCGGCGCCTTCATCTACTACAAGGCCACCGGCGTCAGCGACACCAAGGGAATCGACTGGATCTCGGGCCTCATCGGTGTGGTCGTCGCGGCCGCCCTGATCGTCGGCTACGGGATGGTGACGGGCAACCGCCAGACGCGCTGAAGCGCAAATGTGACCGTCACATCCACCACTCCCGTCCCAAGCAGTGAGACATTGAGGTCGCTGCATGAAACGTCCGCGCCCGCGGACCTTACGGTCACCACGGTGTGACCAGAAGGAGTTGTGAAGCATGCTCGCAACCATCATCGGAGCAATCATCGTCGGCGCGATCATCGGCGCACTCGGTCGCCTCATCCTGCCCGGCAAGCAGAACATCTCGATCATCGTGACGATCCTCATCGGCATCGTCGCCAACCTCATCGTCACCCTCGTGGTCCGCCAGCTCGGCTACGCCAACAACGGCGGCATCGCCTGGATCCCGCTCATCCTCGGCGCCATCGTCGCCGCGATCCTGATCGTCGTCTACGGCCGCATGACCAGCAAGTCCGTCTGACACGCACCAGCACGACGAAGGGGCCCGACCGCATTGGTCGGGCCCCTTCGTCGTGCACCGGCCGTGCGAGGCGACCGGCCGGCATACGGCCGCCGTCAGGCTGACAGGCCGAGGCTCCCCATGCGGCGGGAGTGCTCGTCGGTGAGCCGGGCGAACATGCGGCCGAGCTCGGCCAGGTCGGCACCGGCGCGTCCGGGCGCCCCCACGAGGATGCTCGCCAGCGCGTCACGCTCGACGCCCACCCGCTGCGCCTGGGTGAGCGCCTCGCCGACGAGCCGGCGCCCCCAGAGCGCGAGCCGACCGGCGAGCCGGGGGTCGGCGGCGATGGCCTCGCGCACGACCTTGACGGCGAACTCCGCCTGCCCGGTGTCCTCGAGGACGCTGACCACGAGCGAACGGGTCTCCTCGTCGACGTAGCGCGAGATCTCGCGGTAGAAGTCCTGGGCGATGCCCTCGCCGACGTACGCCTTGACGAGCCCCTCCAGCCAGTCCGAGGCGCTCGTGCGCTCGTGGAAGGCGTCGACGGCCGGCACGAACGGCTCCATCGCGGCCTCGGGCTCGACGCCGAGCGTCTGGAGGCGCTCGGTGAGCACGGAGTAGTTCCTCAGCTCGTGCGCGGCGAGCGACGCGAGGGCCGACTTGTGGTGCAGCGTGGGGGCGAGCTCGGCGTCCTTGGCGAGCTGGCTGAAGGCCCGCAGCTCGCCGTAGGCCAGGGCCCCGAGGAGGTCGGTGACCGCTGCGAGGTAGCCGGGCTCGTCCGTGCTGTCGGGCGTCGCGTCGTCACTCATGCGCCCAATCTAGTGATTGGTTTCCGGCCTTCTGCCCGCGTGCCGGTAGAGTGAGCGGGACAACTCGGTGCCCGGTCGGCCCGATGGTTTGCCCAGATGGTGCTCGCGGACTCCCCGCGCACCGGTGGAGCCCGCCCAGCTGCGAGAGCCACCCACCGTCCCTGACAGTCTCCGATCGGCCCGTCACGCGCCACTGAGCTCCCGCATCGGCGGGGTGCTCGTGCCGATCGAGAGATGCCCATGACCCAGCCCCACGAGACCCCCGCCGACGCGGAGGTCACCACGGACGCGCCCGAGACCCTCGCGGACGCCTCCCCCGAGACCACGGCCGCGGTGCTCGCCGAGGCCCCGGCCGAGCCGGCCGAGCCGGCCCCGTCCTTCGCCGACTTCGACGTCCACCCCGAGATCGTGTCGGCCCTGGCCGACGCCGGCATCACGACTCCGTTCCCGATCCAGGCGATGACGCTGCCCGTGGCCCTGTCCGGCCACGACATCATCGGCCAGGCCAAGACGGGCACCGGCAAGACGCTCGGTTTCGGCGTGCCGATGCTGAACCGCGTCGTCGCCCCCGGTGACGCGCGCTTCGAGGGCCTGACCCGCCCCGGCAAGCCGCAGGCCCTCGCCGTCGCCCCGACCCGCGAGCTCGCCGTCCAGGTCGCCGGCGACCTCGAGCGCGCCGGCAAGAGGCGCGGCATCCGCGTCCTCACCGTCTACGGCGGCCGCGCGTACGAGCCGCAGATCGAGGCTCTCCGGACCGGTGTCGAGGTCGTCGTCGGCACGCCCGGGCGCCTCATCGACCTGTCCAAGCAGGGCCATCTCGACCTGTCGCAGGCGCGCACCGTCGTGCTCGACGAGGCCGACGAGATGCTCGACCTGGGCTTCCTGCCCGACGTCGAGACGCTCATGTCGCTGACCCCCGCGTCGCGCCAGACGATGCTCTTCTCGGCCACCATGCCGGGCGCGATCGTCGCGCTCGCGCGTCGCTACATGTCCCAGCCGACGCACATCCGGGCCATGGGCGACGACAGCGAGAACGCCCACACCGTCAAGGCCGTCGAGCAGTTCGTCTACCGCGCGCACGCCCTCGACAAGGTCGAGATGCTCTCGCGGATGCTCCAGGCCAAGGACCGCGGCCTCACCATCATCTTCAGCCGCAC
>JABFXB010000155.1 GCA_013361975.1 Dermatophilaceae bacterium | reverse complement strand
GCACGTGGCCCGAGACCACGGTGAAGACGTGGCTGACCCCGCGGTGCGTCACCGGTATGCCGGCCGCACCCGGCACCCCGACCGCCGACGAGACCCCGGGGACCACCGTGACGTGCAGCCCGGCCTCGACGGCCGCCCGGACCTCCTCGCCACCGCGGCCGAAGACATAGGGGTCACCGCCCTTGAGGCGCACCACCACGCCGCCCGAGAGGGCACGCTCGACCATGATCCGCTCGATCTCGGCCTGCGGCACGGCGTGGTGGCCGGGACGCTTGCCGACGTCGATGACCTCCGCGCCCGGGGCGAGGGCAGCGACGTCGCCGACGTCAGCCAGCCGGTCGGTGAGCACGACGTCGGCCTCGGCGAGGGCTCGGACCCCGGCGAGCGTGAGCAGCTCGAGACCCCCGGGACCCGCGCCGACGAGCACCACTCGACCGGTGGTGGGACTCTCGGCACCGGGGCCGTGCGGGGCCCCGGCATCCTCCGGCACGGCAGCGGGCTCGAGCGCGGCATCAGCGACGACGACGGTGCTCTCCGCGAGCGCCGCGCAGGCCCCGGCCCAGGTCGCCGCCGGGCCCACCAGCACGCCCAAGCGGGCACGCGCGCACGCCTCGGGAGTCACCGCCTCCGGCGAGTCGGCCGTGGCCACCACGGCTCCGGCGCGCGCGTACCGGCGCGCGACGGAGGGCAGCGTCTCAGGCGGCCCCACGACGAGCACGGGAACGCCCGTGAGGTCGGTGTCGATCAGCACGGCGGGCTCCCTCCGTCGCAGCTCGGTCTGTGGTGTCCCCAACGGTAGGAAGCGCGTGTTTCATCCGCGTTTCGATCGCGCGATGCGCTGGTAACGACAGCCTCACCCCGTCGCCGGCTGAGGATGGCGGTGGGCCGGCCGGGCCGACGCCGATCCACGCCGGAGCCATGGGACGAGGCAGCGGAGCGGCTCCGCCTGCTGACAGAGTGACGCCATGACCGCTGAAGCGCCCGTCCTCGTCGCGGCCGCCCACGGCACGTCGTCCCCCGCTGGGCGGTCCGCCATCGGCGGGCTCGTGGCCGCCGTGGCCGCACGACGCCCGGACCTCACGGTGCGAGCGGCATACGTCGACGTGCAACCGCCCGACCCCGCAACGGTGCTCGCCTCGATCACCGGCGGGCGACGGGCCCGCCTCGTCCCCCTGCTCCTCTCCGCCGGCTACCACGTCTACGTCGACCTCTCCGAGGCGGCCGAGTCGGTGCCGGGCACCACGGTGGCCCCAGCCCTGGGCCCGGACGACCGTCTCGCGGAGCTCTTGCACCGCCGGCTCGTCGCCGCCGGGCTGCGCGACGACGACGTCGTCGTGCTCGCCGCCGCCGGCTCCTCGCAGTCGTCCGCCGTCGACGACTGCCGCGTCGTCGCGACGGCGCTGAGCCGCCTCGTGGGTCGAAGGGTCACGGCCGCGTTCTTGTCGGCGGCCGAGCCGCGTCTCGCGGATGCCGTTGTGTCGCAGCGGGTCCCGGGTCGCCGGGTCGTCGTCGCGACCTACCTGCTCGCGCCGGGCTTCTTCGCCGACCTCGCAGCAAGAGCAGGGGGCGACGTCGTGACGCCGCCACTGCTCGTGCCCGACGAGCCCGCGCCCGACGAGCTCGTCGACATCGTCCTCCAGCGCTTCGACGGTTGACGCTAGGCTGTGCCACGGCGATGGATCCCGCCTGGGCACCCGAGTGCCCGAACCGCCGACCGGCTGATGGTTCCTGTCCGTCCGCGGTGCGTGTCGCCGCGGGGATGGGCAGGCCTGCGCGCCGCGCCCGTCACCGAATGTCTGGAGACTGACCGATGGGACAGCGCGTGCCACCCCAGCCGCACCCTTCACGGCTGACCGACTTCGCCGGTCAGCCGCTGGTGGTCGGCGTGGTCGCCGACCAGGCGCCGATCGTCGCCCTGACCGCGGTCTCGCTGGCACGCGCGACGGGTGCGAGTGCGCTCTACTTCGCCCACGTCGACACCTCCCGCTACGCGGACGTCGAGCACCCCGACGGCTCCGTGCGCCACCTGCCGATCGATCCCGACATCGACGACGCCGCCTGGCCGGACCGCGAGGCCGCGCTCACGCGGATGGTCGACGAGTGGATGGAGGGGCAGGACGTGCCGTGGCACTTCCGCTACCTCGCCGGCCGGCCCGACCGGGCCCTCACGCACCTCGCCCGCGCCGTGGACGCGGCGGCGTTCGTCGTGGGGACGCGGGTCGGACGCCACCACCGCATCGCGGACTTCGTCAACGGGTCGGTCTCGATGCAGCTGTCGCACCGCCAGCACCGCCCCGTGGTCGTCGTGCCCGTCACCGTCGTCGACTGGGAGGGCAAGGCCCCGTGGGAGTGACCGCCGGCGAGCCCGACCGGGTGTCGACACCCGCACCAGTCGCACACCGGCCTGCCCACCGGCTTCCCGGCCTGCTCGCCCTCATCTTCGTCGGGGGCGCCCTGGGCACCGGCATCAGGGCGTCGCTCGAGGATGCCGCTCCCGCTGATCCGTCGGGCGTTCCGTGGGCGACGTTGACCATCAACGTCATCGGGTCGCTGCTGCTCGGTCTGCTGCTCGAGACGCTTGCCCGGACCGGTGCCGACGCCGGCCGACGCCGGGCCGCCCGGCTCACCCTGGGGACCGGTGTGCTCGGCGGCTTCACGACCTACAGCACTTTCGCGGTCGAGACCGTGCAGCGACTGGGTCACGGAGCCGCCGTCGTGGGCGTCGCCTACGCCGTCGGCAGCATCGTGCTCGGTGCAGCCGCGGCAGCCGCGGGCATCGCCGGCGGCCGGCGCATCGGTCGGCGCGCCGGGCCGGAGCCACGTCCATGATGCTGCTGCTCGCTCTCGCCGGTGGCCTCGGGGCCGTCGCCCGCTTCCTCGCAGACACCTTCGTGGCGCGCCACAACCCCTTGCGCATGCCGTTGGGCACCCTGCTCATCAACGTGACGGGTTCGCTGCTGCTGGGCTTCCTCACCGGGCTGCTCTCCGCCGGCGCCGGCGACTCCACCGGCGCGACGGTGCGGGCCGTCCTCGGCACCGGGTTCTGCGGCGGCTACACGACGTTCAGCACCGCCTCGGTCGAGAGCGTGCGGCTCTGGGTCGCCGAGGGCCGAGCCACCGGGGTCAGGTATGCCGCCGCGACGCTGGCCGGGTCGG
>JABFXB010000158.1 GCA_013361975.1 Dermatophilaceae bacterium | reverse complement strand
GGCCTGGTCCGGGCTCCTCGCCACGGTCGCCTCGGGCACGGTCGTGGCTGTGGACTACGGCCACACGAGGACCGAGCGGCCGCACGAAGGGACCCTGACGGCATACGCAAGGGGCGGGTTGACCCACCCCGTGCCCGACGGCTCGTGCGACGTCACCGCCCACGTGGCGATGGACACGCTCGACGCCGACGAGCTGCACCGGCAGGGCGACCTGCTGCGCTCGCTGGGCTTCACCGGCGCCAGGCCCGACCACCTCCTTGCCCGCACCGACCCGCTGGGCTACCTCCGTGCCCTCGAGCGGGCCGGCGCCGAGGCCGAGCTCGCGCGTCGTGGGGGGTTCGGGGACTTCTGGTGGGCGGTCAAGCGCGTCGGCGGGCCCGACGTACCCTGACGGCATGCGTCGTCTCGCCTCCCTGCTGCTCGCCCTCGGACTCGGGGCCGGGCTCGGGGCCGGGCTCGTGGTGGCGGCACCGCTGGCAGCGTCGGCGCACGACGTGCTGGAACGCACGAGCCCCGCCGACGGGACGACGGTGTCGACGATGCCCGCCTCGGTCGTGCTCACGTTCTCGGAGGACCCGCTGACCATCGGGGCCCAGGTGGTCGTCACCGGGCCGTCGGGCCCGGTGTCCTCAGGCGCGCCGACGATCAGCGGCCGCGATGTCACGCAGGCCGTCGCTCCGAACGCCCCCGGCGGCGACTACACCGTGACCTACCGTGTCACCTCCGACGACGGCCACCCCGTGAGCGGCACGTTCTCCTTCCACGCGACGATCGGGCTCGACGGCTCCACGGCCACGGCGGGTGCCACCGTGCACGTGCGACCGGTCGAGACCGAGGAGCAGGCGGCGGCCCGCAGCTCGCTCCTGGTTCCGGTCCTGCTCACGGTCGTCTCGACGATCCTGCTGCTCTGCCTGGCCGGCTACCTCGTGCTCCGCAGCCGCGAGGCGGACCGCCGCCCTGAGGAAACGAGGCCGAGTCAGCCGGGCTGAGTCAGTCTGGCTCCGCCATCGGCTGGTTGAGGAACCAGCGGTGGCCGAACGGGTCGTGGAAGACGGCGAGCCGCCCGATGGGCGCGTCGTCCTCGGGGCCGCGGTCGATCGTCGCGCCGCCCTCACGCACCGACGCGCACACGGCGTCGACGTCGTCGACGGTGAGGTGGAGCGTCACGGCGTTCCCACGGCCCCGGTCGGGTGCCGCCACCCCGGCCGACTCGAACTCGTCGGACATCATCCAGCGGGCGCCGTCCACGGCGAGCTCGCAGTGCCCGACGTGGCCGTCCTCCATGACGATCGGCTCGAACACCACCTCGGCGCCGAGCCGCTCGCGGTACCAGTCGATCGCCGCCCGCGAGTCCGCCACGCAGATGTACGGGGTCAGCTCGCTCATGCCCTCTCCCTTCCTCGTCCTGCTCGGTGCCCGCGCGTACGCGGGTCTCGTCACACCGCACCGACGCTACGCCGGGTGCCGGGTGGAACGGGGCTCACGGCATACTCGGGCGCATGAGCCACGTAGGGTCGACTCCGTGAGCGAGACGACGACGCCGACGACCCCTGGGGCGTCCGCGCACGGCCGCGCCCTCACCGTGGGCGTCGGCGCGGGTGGGCTCGCGACGGCCGACATGGTGCTCAACATCGGCCCGCAGCACCCGGCCACGCACGGCGTCCTGCGGCTGCGCATCGTCGTCGACGGTGAGCGCATCGTCAGCGCCGAGCCGGTCATCGGCTACATGCACCGCGGCGCCGAGAAGCTCTTCGAGGTGCGCGACTACCGCCAGATCATCGTGCTCGCCAACCGTCACGACTGGCTCAGCGCCTTCAGCAACGAGCTCGGCGTCGTGCTCGGCGTCGAGCAGATGCTCGGCATGGAGGTGCCCGAGCGGGCCGTCTGGGCGCGCACCGCGCTGGCCGAGCTCAACCGGGTGCTCAACCACCTGATGTTCCTCGGCAGCTACCCGCTCGAGCTCGGCGCGATCACGCCGGTCTTCCACGCGTTCCGCGAGCGCGAGGAGCTGCAGGCCGTCATGGAGGAGGTCTCGGGCGGCCGCATGCACTACATGTTCAACCGTGTCGGCGGCCTCAAGGAGGACCTCCCGGCCGGCTGGATGGGCCGCGTCGACAAGGCGATCGCGAACGTGCGCAAGCGACTGCCCTCGCTCGAGCGGCTCGTCGTCGGCAACGAGATCCTCGAGGCGCGCACGCGCGGCGTCGGGGTGCTGACCCGCGAGACGGTCGAGGCGTACGGCGTCTCGGGGCCCATCGCCCGCGCGAGCGGCCTCGACGTCGACCTGCGCCGCGACGCGCCCTACCTCGCCTACGGCGAGCTCTTCGGCGGCAAGGGTCCCGGCCGGGTCGTCACGCGGTCGGCGGGCGACTGCCTGGCCCGTCTCGAGGTGCTGCTCGAGCAGGTGCACGTCTCGCTCGACCTCGCGCAGGCCTGCCTCGACCGGCTCGTCCAGCTGCCGCAGGGGCCGATCAACGTCAAGCTGCCCAAGGTGCTCAAGGTGCCCGAGGGCGAGATCTACTGCGCCACCGAGAACCCCCTCGGCTTCAACGGCTACTACCTCGTCTCGCGCGGCGAGAAGACGCCGTGGCGCCTCAAGCTGCGCTCGGCGTCGTTCAACAACATCAGCGTGCTCTCCGAGATGCTGCCGGGCCAGCTGATCGCCGACATGGTCGCGATCCTCGGCTCGATGTTCTTCGTCGTCGGCGACATCGACAAGTGAGGAGCGCCGTGCCAGACCCGTCCCGCCGCCGTATGCCGTCGGGCTCGCGCATGCCGTCGGGGGCACTCTCGCGCGCCACCCTCCTGCGCGCGGCCGCCGTCACCGTCATCACCGCGACGGTCACGCTCGCGGCGGCCTGCTCGAACGAGGACACCGTCGACACCGTCCCGCCGCCGTGGCCGACCCGCACCACGACGCCCGACGGGCCGCCGCAGCCGCCCACCTCCACCACCACGACCAAGGCGCCGACGTCGACGTCCACGGTCAGGGGCACCACCTGACCCGTCCGGTCAGAAGGCCGGCATCCCCACCATCCTGGCTCGGCCCGACACGACGTCGATGACCGGGCGCGCACCGAGCGGCTCGGCCAGCTGCAGCCGGGCAGGACGGGACACGTAGTCGGCCGTGCAGGCGGTGTCCCTGGGCAGCGGCGGGGTGGTGCCGCCG
>JABFXB010000395.1 GCA_013361975.1 Dermatophilaceae bacterium | reverse complement strand
ACCTCGCCGTCGTCGGCGACGAGCCCGGCGGCATACGCGAGCTCGACGACGAAGGCGGCGTGCTCGGGGTCGAGGTCGAGCGCCGACTGGGTGAGGCGGAGGTCGCGGACCGACAGGCCGCCCGCCCGCAGCACGCGCGGCGGCTCGGCGCCCCACGCAGCCGCGAGCTCGTCGAGGTGCGTGAGGCACTCGCTCGCCGCGCCACCGGCCGCCGCGTCGACGAGCGAGACGGTGCGGGCCTCGACCGCCGGAGGCGTGAGCTCGGGGCCCCGGTGCAGGCGGCCGCCGCGCAGCACGAGGCCCACCTCTCGCGGCAGCGCGACCCGGTCGGCGCTGACGGGCACGAGCAGGTGGTGCTCGAGCAGCCATCGCGCGGTGGTGCGGCCCGGTGTCGCGGTGGGCAGCACGCCGAACGGCGGGCCCCACGTCATGCGCTCGAGCATGGCCCGTGCGTCGTCGGGCGCCTCGGCGACGACGGCCGCGATGTGCTCGGGGGAGGCGTGCTCGGCCGGCGCGGACGGGCGCAGCTCACGCATCGGCGCCCCGAGGCCGGCGACGGAGGTGCCGAGCACCTCCGGCACCGTGCGCACGACGTGGTGACCGTCGGCGCCGCGCCAGAGCAGCGCCGACCTCCAGAGGTCCTCGACGAGCGTCTCGACCGTCGCCGCGTCGTCGGTGCCGAGCAGACGGAGCAGGTCGCCCCGGTCGGCCGCGTCACCCGCCACCATCACGGCCTCGAGCACCTGCAGATGGCCCCGGTCGAGGGCCTCGACGGCCCGCTGGACGCTCGCCCGCGTGCCGGCCCTCGCGGCGAGGGAGGTCAGGTCTGCCGGTGCGGGGCGGGCGAGGTCGGGGCGCGCGAGCACGAGTTCGATGAGCTGGGCGTCGCTGCGACCGCGGATGTCGTCGGCGAGGCTGCGGCTCGAGGAGGCCATCCTCCCAACCTAGTGCCCGTTTCGTCGGGCCTCCGCGTCACCGACCCGGGACGGCCGCTAGCGTTGGGCCCATGAGCGCGCTCTCGCCCGCGTCCGCAGCCGGTGCCGCCTCGGCCCAGCCCACCGGGCAGCAGTGGACCATCGGGCACGGCCCGTTCGAGGCGACGGTCGTCGAGGTCGGCGGCGGCTTGCGCACGTTCACCCGCGACGGTGTCGACGTCGTCGCCGGGTATGCCGCCGACGAGCCGTGCGCGTCGGGCCGCGGCCAGCAGCTGATGCCCTGGCCCAACCGGGTGCGCGACGGCCGCTACACGTTCGCCGGTACCGAGCACCAGCTGTCGATCACCGAGGTGCCGCGGGGCAACGCGAGCCACGGCCTCGTGCGGTGGGCCCTGTGGGAGCTCGTCGAGATCGAGGACGAGATGGTCACCGTGGGCTACCGCCTGCACCCGCAGCCGGGCTGGGACCACTTCCTCGACCTGCGCACCACCTACCTGCTCGACGACTCCGGACTCGTCGTCACCGCGGCGGCGCGCAACGTGGGCCGGTCGGCCGCCCCCTTCGGCTACGGCGCCCACCCGTACCTCGCGACCGGTGACACGCTCCTGCCCGACATCGAGCTGCGCATCCCGGCCGAGACGTGGCTGGGCGTCGACGAGCGGATGCTGCCGAGTGACACGCATCCCGTGGCCGGCGGCTCCTACGACTTCCGCGAGCAGCACCGCGTCGGCGACGTCCGCCTCGACACCGCCTACACCGACGTGGTGCGCGACGACGACGGCATGTGGCGGTGCACGGTGGCGGCCGCCGACCGCGCGGCCACGCTCTGGGCCGACGCCGCCTTCCCGTGGCTCCAGGTCTTCACCGCCATCGCCGAGGACCGCAAGGGCGAGGTCGGCATCGCGGTCGAGCCGATGAGCTGCCCCGCCGACGCGTTCAACTCCGGCGACGGGCTGGTCGTGCTCGAGCCGGGGGAGGAGTGGACCGGCACCTGGGGCATCACCCCGGCCTGACGGTGGCCTGAAACCGGCTTGCCCGGAGCCGTTAGGCTTGAACCGAGCGCAAGGAGCGCCATCGAGTCGTGCCGTCATCCGCGCGACCGACGACATGCAACGAGGTGGACTGTGCCGACTGGCAAGGTCAGGTTCTACAACGCCGACAAGGGCTTCGGGTTCATCACCGAGGAGTCCGGTGCCGACGTCTTCCTGCACGCGAACGCCCTGCCCGCGGGCGTCACGGTCAAGCCTGGCGTACGCGTCGAGTTCGGCATCGTCGACGGCCGCAAGGGCCCGCAGGCGCTCGCCGTGAAGGTGCTCGACCCGGTGCAGTCCGTCGTCGCCAACAAGTCGGCGCGCGAGCGCAAGAACCCCGAGGAGCTCGTCGTCATCATCGAGGACGTCGTCCAGCTGCTCGACGGCGCGAGCAACGTCTACCGCGCCGGCCGACGCCCCGAGCGCAAGCTGGCCTCGAACCTCGCGCGCGCCCTCCGCGGGCTCGCGGACGAGCTGGAGAAGTGACCCCATGACCCTCACCGCCATCCCCTCGACGAAGACGGACGCCGTGCTGCTCGCGGCCGCCGACCTCGCACGAGCCGCCCTCGAGGAGGTCGCCGAGCCCGGCACCGTCGGGGGCCACCTCGGCATGGACCTGCTCGAGGAGCGCCTCGGCATGCACTGGTTCGAGTGCACGTCGCCGGGCTACCGCGGGTGGCGGTGGGGCGTCAGCGTCGCGCGCGTGCCGCGCGGCAAGGTGGCGACCGTCTGCGAGACCAACCTGCTGCCCGGCACCGATGCCGTGCTCGCCCCCGAGTGGCTCCCGTATGCCGACCGGCTGGCTCCCGGCGACGTCGGCGCGGGCGACGTGCTGCCCTACCGTCCCGACGACCCCAACCTCGAGGCCGGCTTCGAGGCGACCGGCGACGAGGACGTCGACCAGATGGCCTTCTTCGAGCTGGGCCTCGGCCGGCCGCGCGTGCTGTCGGCCGAGGGGCGCGAGGCCGCGGCCACGCGCTGGTACTCCGGCGACAACGGCCCCACCGCCGAGGTCGCGGCCAAGGCCACCGAGCGCTGCACGACGTGCGGCTACTTCGTGCCGATGGCCGGTGCGCTGCGCGGCACGTTCGGTGTGTGCGCCAACGAGTGGAGCCCGTCCGACGGGCGGGTCGTCTCGCTCGACCACGGCTGCGGTGCCCACTCCGAGACCGACATCGAGCACCCCGAGCCGACGTCGGTCGGTGACCC
>JABFXB010000207.1 GCA_013361975.1 Dermatophilaceae bacterium | reverse complement strand
GCCCCGATGAAGAACGCCGCGGCGACGATGCGCCCGCCCCACCGCACGTCGAGGAACGCGATGAACAGCACCCCCACGGCGGCGAGGCCCGCGACGAGGTACCACCAGCTGAGGACGACGAAGCCGCTACCTCGCCACTGCACGGGCGGTCAGGCCCTCAGGCGCCGGCGGCGCTCGAGGCCTCGGCGGCCTCGACGATGTTGGTGAGCAGCAGGGCGCGGGTCATCGGCCCGACACCACCCGGGTTGGGGCTGACCCAGCCGGCGACCTCGGCGACGTCGAGGGCCACGTCGCCGGCGATCTTGCCGTCGACCCGGCTGACGCCGACGTCGAGCACCGCGGCGCCGGGCTTGACCATCTCCTGGGTGACGATGCTCGGCACGCCGGCCGCGGCGATGACGATGTCGGCCTGGCGCACCTCGGCCGCCAGGTCCTTGGTGCCGGTGTGGCAGAGCGTGACCGTGGCGTTCTCACTCTTGCGGGTCAGGATGAGGCCGAGCGGTCGGCCCACGGTGAGCCCGCGGCCGATGACGACGACCTTGGCACCGGCGATCGGCACGTCGTGGCGGCGGAGCAGCTCGATGCAGCCCATCGGCGTGCACGGAAGGGGCGCCGGCTTGCCGAGGGCGAGCCAGCCGAGGTTCATCGGGTGCAGGCCGTCGACGTCCTTGCTCGGGTCGACGCGCGAGAGCAGCGCCATCTCGTCGAGACCGGTCGGCTGCTGCACGAGGAAGCCGGTGCACTCGGGGTCGGCGTTGAGCTCGTCGATGACCGCCTCGACCTCGGCCTGCGTGGCCGTGGCGGGCAGGTCGCGGCGGATGCTCGTGATGCCGATCTCGGCGCAGTCCCTGTGCTTGGCGTTGACGTACCAGTGGCTGCCGGGGTCGTCGCCGACGAGCACGGTGCCGAGCCCCGGGACGATGCCCTGCTCGCGCAGCCGAGCGACCCGCTGGGTCAGCTCGACCTTGATCGCCTTGAGGGTGGCCTTGCCGTCGAGGATCTGTGCCGTCACGGTGCACATCCTGCCACCCCCTCCCGGACCTCCGAGAACTCCGTCGGCGCACCGCCTCCGGCTGGTTGAATGACTCCACGTTCGTCCCCGTGAAGGAGCCCGCGCCCATGACCCGTGCGCCACGCCTCGTTCTCCAGGCGATGAGAGGCGACCGGACGGCACGCCGCGCGCTCGCCCATCGAGCACTCGAGCCGGTCGGGCTGCGCGTCGAGCCGCTCTACCACTCCCTCGACGCACACCGTACGCGGCTGATCGGACAGCTCGGAGTGGCACGCATCGTCGACGTCGGGGCGAACGTCGGTCAGTACGCCACCCATGTGCGCTCCCTCGGGTATGCCGGCGAGATCGTCAGCTTCGAGCCCAACCCGGCAGCGTCCGACGAGCTGCGGCGACGTGCGGCCGGGGACGACCGCTGGCGGGTCGAGACCTGCGCCCTCGGCCCGGCCGAGGGCGAGGCCCCGCTGCGGATCACGGTCGACGGGCTCTCCACGTCGCTGCTTCAGCCGGACGGTGGCGCCGACTACACCTTCATGGCCGAGGACACCGCGCAGCAGGTCGTGACCCCTGTGCGGACCCTCGACTCCTTCGGCCTCGCCGACGACGGCGTGCCGACTCTCGTCAAGCTCGACGTCCAGGGCTACGAGGGCGCCGTGCTCGACGGCGGCCCGGAGACCCTCGCCCGCGCGGTCGCCGTGGAGGCCGAGCTCAGCCTGATCCCGCTCTACACCGGCCAGATCCTCATCGAGGACATGCTGACGCGGCTGCGTGCCAGCGGCTTCACGCCGGTGACCCTGACGCGCGGGTTCACCGATCCGGAGACCCACGAGATCGTCCAGATGGACGGGTTGTGGGTGCGTCGCTCCCCGACGCAGGTCCGGCCCGTTGGCTGACCAGCGGGCCGACCGACCGGCTGGCCGGGTCGTCGTCGCCGTGCCGTGGTCGGTCGACCCGGTCACCGCGGCGGGGCTCCAGGGGAGAGCCGGCGTCGAGGTCATGCGGGGTCGGCTCGACTTCGGCCGGGGCCGGTGGCGCGCCTCGGCAGGCCACGCGGTCGACGCCGTTCGCGCCGTCCTGCGCGCTCGTCGCGCCGACGCGCTGGTGCTGATGACGGTCGGTGACGAGGTGCTCGTCGCCGGGTTGCTGCTCCGGGCTCTGGACGTGCTTCCTCGCCGGAGACGAGCTCGGCTGGTCGTCGTCGACTTCCTCCTGCCCCGGTCGACCGCGGGCCGCCGGTTGCGACGTTTCGCGCTCGGCCGCGTCGACCGGTGGCTGTGCATCCGGTCCGGCGACCGAGAGACGCTCGCTCGCACGTTCGACGTCACGCCGACTCGCACGACCTTCCTGCCGTTCCCGGCACCGCCGCCCACGGTCGACGACCCGCGCGCTGCCACGGACGCACCCGGCGATGCGCCCTACGTGTATGCGGCAGGAAACGCCCACCGCGACTGGCCGCTCCTCGTCGCCGCGGCCCCGAAGGTGCGCTCGAGGATCGTCATCATGGCCGACGGCGGGCACCCTGCCCTGCGAGATCCCTTGCCCGACAATGTGTTCCGCATGGACATGGTGGCACCGGCGGCAGCCCGCGAGATCATGCGCGCCGCCACCGTCGTGGCCGTGCCGCTCATCGACACGCACCTCCCCGCCGGCCCCCTCGTGCTGGTCGATGCGTTGGCGGCGGGCAAGCCCGTCGTCGCGACCGACGTCAACGGCACGCGCGACTACGTCGTCGACGGCGAGACCGCCCTGACCGTGGCGCCCGGAGACCACGACGGCCTTGCCGACGCGCTGAACCGACTGCTGGAGGACCACTCTCTCGCGCATCGGCTGGCCGACAACGCGCGGCAGTGGGCCATCTCCCACCTGGGCACGAGCGCCTTCGTCGACACCGTGCTCGAGGAGGCGCGACGGCATACGTGAGATGCCGATGCCCCGGGACCGTCAGGGCACCGGGGCATCGGGCGGGGAGCGGCCATGAGGCCGCAGGTCACTTCAGGTCGCTGAGCGGAACGTCGGGGTCGGCGAGACGGTCCCGCGCGACGACCGTGCGGTCGCGCACAAGCCGCTGCACGTCGTCGATCGTGTCCCAGACGTTGACGTGCATGCCCGCGAGCACCCGCACCCCGTCGCCCTCGGGCAGCACCCAGAACGCCATGAACTCGTTGCTC
>JABFXB010000469.1 GCA_013361975.1 Dermatophilaceae bacterium | reverse complement strand
GGGCCGTCGGGTCAGTCGTCAGCCCCGCCACCGAACGGGTGGGCCTGCACGAACGACTTGGTCTCGGCGTACATGCGCTGGATGTAGCCCTCGAGCTCGGTCGCCTCGACGCGCCACTGGCCGCGGCCACCGATCTTGATGGCCGGCAGCTCGCCCGACCGCACCAGGGCGTACGCCTGGGCCGAGGAGATGTTGAGGATCTCGGACACCTCGGCGAGCTGCAGGAACCGCTGGGCCACGTTGACTCCTCCTCGTGCACCGGCACGCGCCGGGTCGGACGCCCTCATCGTAGTTGGGTGGCGACGAGGCCGCGGCCAGCCGTCCACAGCTGTGGGTCCGGACGCGCGGTATGGCGCGACCTGATGCAAGATGTTCCCGGCGTCGGAGGGTCTTCGTCCTCGAGCGGCGCGCCATCGACAGCGGACCACAGGGGGCCCACATGACCGAGCTGGCCAGGCCGAGCGCCAAACGACTCCAGCGACCCTCGTGGCGAGACAGCCGTCTCGTCGTGGGCGTGCTCCTCGTCATCCTCGCCGCCACGCTCGGCGCCAAGGCCGTGGCGAGCGCCGACGACCGCGTGCCCGTCTGGGTCGCGGCCACCAACCTCGTCGCCGGTGACACGGTCGAGGGCGCCTCGTTCGTGCGAGCCGACGTGCGCCTGGCCGACGGCATGAACGCCTATCTCGGTGCCGACGCCCCGGCGCCCACCGGCTCGTTCATGCTCCGCGACGTGCGGGCGGGGGAGATGGTCCCCGTCTCCGCCGTCGGTTCCGCCGACGAGGTGGGCGTCCAGCGCGTGACGGTGCGTGCCGACGCCATGGCGACGTCCGGTCTGACGCGTGGCAGCCGCGTCGACGTCTTCGTCACCCCCAAGGCGACGACCACGGGCGAGCAGGCGTCGGTCTCGACCCAGCGCGTGCTGCGCTCGGCCGCGGTCGCCAACGTGCTCACGAGCAGCGGCGGCTTCGGGGCCGGTTCGATGACGTCGGTCCAGATCTACGTCCCGGCCGACAAGGTGCAGCCGCTCGTCGAGGCGGTCGACGCCGAGGCCAAGCTGACCCTCGTGCCCTCGGTCGGTGCCGTGTCCGGCGGCGGGGCATGACCGAGGTCCTGACGGCGCTCAGCCACCACTGGGAGTCCGCTGTCGCGACGACGCTGGAGGGCATCCGGGGCGTCGTGGTCACCCGGCGCTGCGCCGACGTGTCGGAGCTGCTCTCGGTGGCGGAGGCTGGTCTCGGCGACACGGCCGTCGTGTCCTCCGACCTGCGCGGTCTCGACCTGTCGGTGGTCGACCGGCTGCGCGCTTACCGGCTGCGGGTCGTCGGCGTGCACCCCAGCGACGACGAGCAGGCCGAGCGCCGACTGCGCCAGCTCACCATCGCCACCACGATCTCCGTCGACGCGGGGCCCGACCGCTGGTCGGCGTGCCTGGAGGGCGACACCGACGTCGACGACCTGGAGGCCGCTCTCACCGGTGGGGCAGCGACGGACGCCGGCCCCCAGGCGGCACCGGGCGTCAGCGGGTTCGACACCACCGGCGAGCCTTCTGCGGGAGCGGGTGCCCCGACCGGCGCGGAGGCAGGAGCCGGCGCCGACGACGCGGCCGGCTGGCTCCCTGCCGGCTCGTCGCCGGTGACACGAACGCCGTCTCCCTCGGACGCCATCAGCTCCGATGACGCCGGCCGGCGACGGAGCCACGACAGGCCACGCGGCCCGGCGCGGGCACCCGTCGTCGCGGTCTGGGGTCCGACCGGGGCGCCCGGCCGCACGGTGGTGGCGACGACCCTCGCGGCCGAGATCGCGAGCCGTGGGGTCGAGGTGCTGCTGGTCGACGCCGACACCTACGGAGGGTGCGTCGCGCAGTCCCTGGGCCTGCTCGACGAGGCGCCCGGCATCGCCGCCGCCTGCCGGGCGGCCGACCAGGGCGTGCTCGACCTGCCGATGCTCGCCCGGGTGGCCCCCGAGGTCGTCCCGGGGCTGCGGGTCCTCACCGGCCTGCCCAAGGCGGAGCGCTGGCCCGAAGTCCGCTCGGCCGCGCTCGAGCGCGTGCTCGAGCTCAGCCGGTCCCTCGTCGGTGTCGTGGTGGTCGACTGCGGCTTCTGCCTCGAGGACGACGAGGAGCTCAGCTACGACACGTCGGCTCCGCGCCGCAACGAGGCGACGCTGACGTCCCTCGCCGCCTCAGATCTCGTGGTGGCCGTCGGGGGCGCCGACCCGGTGGCGTTGCAGCGCTTCGTCCGTGGCCTCCAGGAGCTCGGCACCGTTCCCTCGGGTGAGCCGGTCCCGGTCGTCAACCGGGTCAGGGCCGCAGCCGTCGGGTCGCGACCCGAGTCGCGCATCGCCGACTCGCTGTTTCGGTTCGCCGGGCTCGACTCGGTGCGGTTCGTCCCCGACGACCCCACGGCCCTCGACTCGGCGTTGCTCGCCGGCCGTTCGCTCGTCGAGCACGCTCCCGAGTCACCGGTGCGCCGTGCCGTCGCAGACCTCACCAGCGCGATCCTGCCGTGGACCCTGCCCGACGGAGACCGCAGGCACCACAAGGACCGTCGGACCCGCCGGAGCCGGGCGTCGGGCCGCACGGCGGCAGCGGTCGAGGCCTGAACCTCTCAGGGCGCGAAGAGGATCGTCAGCCCGCCTACCGTGTAGAAGATCATGACGACCATGAGCGGCACCTGGCCGATCACGGCGGCCCGCCGCTCGAGCACCGTGATGGCCCGCTCGTGGGCGGCGAGGACGCCGAGCAGGTGGCCGACGACGATGCTCACCGCCTGGATCGTCGCGACGAGCGTCGGCTGGATGAGGGCGTCGTCCGGCGTGAGCCCGGCGGTGCCGAGCAGGTCGGCGCCGGTGCCGAGCGGGTCGGTGAGCAGCACCCACGCGTACTGCCCCTGGTAGACCCACAACGACCAGTAGTGCGCGACGAGGTAGCCGCCGGCGATCGGGATGAGCGACGGCGCGATGTCGCTGACGAAGGAGAACGAGCGTCGCAGCGGCTCGCCGGCCAGGCGCACCGAGACCGCCGAGGCGAGCCAGATCGTCACGGCCACGAGCGCGAAGAACGCGAGCAGCGTCGCCGTCTTGAGCAGCGACGAGGGCACCGAGGACGTCTGCACGAACGTGGCCCACGACAGGTTCGCCGAGAAGCCGTCGTATGCCGTCCCGCCGAGCATGACGGCCAC
>JABFXB010000561.1 GCA_013361975.1 Dermatophilaceae bacterium | reverse complement strand
GTCAAGGGATCCCACACGTGGTCGGCCCCTGGCGCCTACACGGTGCGGGTCCTAGTGTCAGACTCGCGGACCGACGTGCTCAGCACCCTAACCGTCACGGTCGGCTAGTCGCAACGGACGAGCGGCGCGGGGAACACGCCTCCCCGCGCCGCTCTGCGTGTGAGCTGGGTGACGTCGCGCCCGGTGGCGTCACCCGGTCTACGTCTTGCGCGCACGAACGCCGCGGCCCGCCACCGAGGAGGGGATGGCGGGACGCGGCACGCGTACACGAGGACGCGCGGACCGGCGTCATTGACGGACCGCGCGCAACCCCTGAAGAACCTAGGGGCCGGAGCGGGCCCGTGGGGTAAAGAGTCGGTCAGGAAATCAGTCGACCTGCGACCGCAGCCACGTGATGTCGCTCGTCTGCCCCTCGAGGCCGCCCGGGGTCTCGCAGACGACCGGCGCCTTGGCGGCCCGGATGACCCCGGCCAGCGCGTCGCCGGCGATGTGGCCGGAGCCGAAGTTCGTGTGCCGGTCGGCGCCGGAGTCGAACTCGTCGCGCGAGTCGTTGGCGTGGACGAGGTCGATGCGGCCGGTGATGGCGCGCACCTCGTCGACGACGGTGCCGAGGTCGTTGCCACCGGCGTGGGCGTGGCAGGTGTCGAGGCAGAAGCCGACGTCGTCGCTGCCCGACGCGGTGCCGATGGCGTCCCAGAGCCGCGCGATCGCCTCGAGCCGGCGCGCCATGGCGTTGTCGCCACCGGCCGTGTTCTCGATGAGCAGCGGCACGGGCATCTCGAGGCCGTCGATGCACTTGCGCCAGTTGTCGAAGCCCTTCGCGGCGTCCTCGTCGGCCCCGAGGTGACCGCCGTGCACGATGACCCCCTTGGCGCCGATCTCGCCCGCGGCCGTCAGGTGCTGCTGGAGCAGCTTGCGACCGGGGATGCGGATGCGGTTGTTGAGGCTCGCGACGTTGATCGGGTAGGGGGCGTGAACGTACAGGTCGATGCCGGCTGCCTCTGCGTCGGCCTTGAGGCCTTCGGCTCCGCCGGCGTAGCGGACGACCGGCCCCTTGTAGCTCTGCGGGTCGCCGAGGAAGAACTGCGAGAGCGAGGCCCCGCGAGCCTTCGCCTCGGCGATGGGGTCCTCCTGGTCGACGTGCGCACCGATGTGTAGAGCCATGCCCCGAGCGTATGCCGTGGGGCCGACACGGGATTTCCGTGATCCGTGTCGAGGTGGCCCCCGGCCGTTCGACGTAGGGGCATGACGACGACCACCCAGACCCAGCCGGCCCAGCGGGCCACCTCCACCGACGCCACCACCACCAGCACGCCGTCGCGCGGCCAGTGGCTCGCGCTCGGCGTCCTCGCCCTCACCGCGCTGCTGCTGTCGCTCGACGTCAGCGTGCTCTACCTCGCCCTGCCCGAGCTGTCGGCCGACCTCGGCGCCAGCACGACCCAGCAGCTGTGGATGCTCGACATCTACAGCTTCGTCCTCGCCGGGTTCCTCGTGACGATGGGCGCCGTCGGCGACCGCATCGGTCGCAAGCGGCTCCTGCTCGCCGGCGCCCTGGCCTTCGGTGTCGCGAGCGCTGCAGCGGCCTACGCGAGCAGCCCCGGGCAGCTCATCTTCTGGCGGGCCGTGCTCGGCATCGCCGGCGCCACCCTGATGCCCTCGACGATGGGTCTGATCCGCACGATCTTCAGCGACGAGAAGCAGATGATGACCGCGATCGGTGTCTGGTACTCGTGCTTCATGGGCGGCATGGCCGTCGGTCCGCTCGTCGGCGGCGTCCTGCTCGCCCACTTCTGGTGGGGCTCGGCCTTCCTGCTCGGCGTTCCGTTCATGGTGCTGCTCGTGGTCGTCGGCCGTCGGGTGCTGCCCGAGTCGGAGCGCCACGCAGGGACCAAGGTCGACGTCGCGAGCTCGGTGCTCTCGCTCGCCACGACGCTGCCCGTGATCTACGGCTTCAAGGAGATCGCCCGGGGCGGCAACGCGACTGTCGCCTTGACGACGGCGAGCGTCGGCCTCGCGATGGGACTGCTCTTCGTCCGCCGCCAGCGCCGCATCGCCAACCCGCTCGTCGACCTGGCCCTCTTCCGCAGCCGCGCCTTCTCGACCGCCCTCGCGATCATGCTCGTCGGTGGCGTCGTCATGGCCGGTGTCTCCTTCCTCGGCTCGCAGTGGCTCCAGCTCGTCGCCCGCCTGTCGCCCCTCGGCGCCGGCCTGTGGATGCTCCCGGCCAACATCGCGCTGCTGCTCGGCTCGTCGACCTCCGCCCGGATCGCCGGTCGCCTCGGCACCGCACGCAGCATGGCCTTCGGCCTGCTCGTCTGCGCCGCCGGCCTGACGCTCTACACGCGGGTCGGCGGGGCGGCCGGGCTCGGCCTGCTCGTCTTCGGGATGTGCCTGACCTCGTTCGGGATCATGGTCCCGTCCACCCTGACGATGGGCGTCATGATGCAGTCCGCGCCGCCGGAGCGCGCCGGCTCGGTCGCCTCGATGTCCGAGACGTCGGCGGAGTTCGGGATCGCCATCGGCGTCGCGGGCCTCGGCTCGCTCGCGACCTTCGTCTACCGCGGGCAGCTCGCGCCGTATGCAGCCGCGCACGCCGGCGACGCCACGACCTCCGCGCTCGACTCCCTCGCCGGGGCCGTCCGGGCCGCGACGACGCTGCCCGCCGAGGCGGCCCACGAGCTCGTGGCCACCGCCCAGGCCGCCTTCTCGACGAGCCTGAACGTCGTCGCCGGCGTCGGCTCCGCGATGTTCGTCGTGTGCGCCGTGGCCGCGCTCCGGGTGCTGCGCAACCGCTGAGGAGGCGAGTCATCCGACGCAGTCGCCGGCACGTTGCCGGCACGTCCCCGGCAGGACGGGCGCCCCGTGCTCTGGCACGATGGGCGCCCGTGACTGCCCTCCTGCGCATCCTCGGTGTCGAGCTCATGGCTCAGCTGGGCCGGCGTCTCCCGGCGCCGGCGGCCCGTCTCTTCAGCGCGCTCATGCTCGTCGGGGCCAACCTGCTTCCCGTCTGGGCCGTGCTGGAGGGGCGCCTCGGCATGGGTGACGTGCTGCTCGTCTACTGGTTCGAGAACGTCGTCATCTGGTTCGCGACGACGATGCGCATCCTCACCGCCCGCCGACCGGCCCGCCGCCCGTTCCTGCGCGGCGCGTCCGGTCGCCCGGGCGACTTCGGCCGCCTCGAGTCGACCCTGGCGGCCAAGACGTGGGTGACCGGGGACCCGGCACTCGCGCTCTTCTTCGCGCTGCACTTCGGCCTCTTCACGCTGGTGCACGGCGTCTTCGCAGCCGCGCTAGCCGGGATGTCGGGTCTGCACGGCGGCCTGCTCGACTGGGTCGCGGCCGGCGGCGCGATCCTGCTCAGCCACATGCTGTCGCTGGGCCTGCACTGGCTCGGGGGTGGCGAGCGGCGCGCGGTGAGTCCTGGCTGGGCCATGGCGGCGCCCTACCCGCGGATGATCGCGCTCCACGTCACCGTCATCGCCGGCTTCTTCCTGCTGGGCGGTCCCGACGGCCGCACCGCCCACGACCTCGGGGCGGTGGTCCTCCTCATGGGCCTCAAGACGGCCCTCGACCTGCTCTTCCACCTCGGCGAGCACCTCGTGTACTCCAGACGCGCGCGGGCGGCGCACTCGCGTCCGGATGGTGGAGCCCTTGCATAAGCAACCCTTATGCAGTCAATAATGTCTGCATGAGTTCTTCCCGCTTCCCCGCCGTGGTGGACGACGTCACCGTCCGGCTGATCGCGGCTGTCGTCCTCGTCGTCGGCGTCATCGCACTGGCCACCTCGCAGTGGTGGCTGTACGCCGTCCTCGCCGTCGACTTCTCCCTGCGGGCGGCGCTCGGACCCCAGGCCAGCCCGGTCGCCCGGCTCGTGCAGCGGTGGATCCGACCCACCGTCGCCGCGCCGAAGCGCCCGACGGCCGGTCCGCCCAAGCGGTTCGCGGCGACCATCGGGGCGGTCATGACGGTCGCCGCGACCGTGCTCTGGCTCGTCAGCGTGACCACCGGCTCGTCCGTCGCGGCCGGCTGGGTCATCGGCATCGGCGCGGTCATGGTCGTGTTCCCGGCGCTCGAGTCGATCTTCGGCATCTGCGTCGGCTGCCTGCTCTTCTCCGGGCTCATGCGCGTCGGGCTCGTGCCCGAGGAGGTCTGCCTCGAGTGCGCCGACATCACGAAGCGGCGCGAGCGGCTGCTCGCGGAGCGGGCGTCAGCGGCCTGACCCCCGCCCGGGCCGTCAGCCGGCGGCCGCCCGCAGCTTCTCGAGCAGCGGGCCCGCCGCCTCGGCGAGGAAGCGCTCCTGGGAGTCCCCGCCGACCTGGACGAGCGCGACGTCGGTGAACCCGGCCTCCCACCACGCGCGTACGGCCTCGACGATCTTGTCCAGGTCGGGTCCGCACGGGATGGACGACGCGACGTCCTCGGGGCGCACGAACTGCGTCGCGCCGGCGAAGCCTCGCGGCGTCGGCAGGTCGGAGTTGACCGACCAGCCGCCCCCGAACCACCGGAACTGCTCGTGCGCACGCGTGACGGCGGCCTCCTCGTCGGGGTCCCAGCAGATCGGGATCTGGCCGACGGCGCGGGCGTCGGCGCCGACCCGCGGCGCGCCGTGGGTGCGGTTCCACTCCGACACGAGGTCGGCGGACGGCTCGACGGCGATCATGTGGTCGGCCAGCGGGGCCAGCCGCTCGATGGAGGCGTCACCGCTCACGGCGACGGCGATCGGGACGGTGAGGTCGGGCAGGTCCCAGATGCGTGCCGAGTCGACGTCGAACCAGTCGCCGTGGTGGGTCACGAGGTCGCCCGAGTGCAGCTTGCGGATGACCTCGATGGCCTCGCGCAGCATCTCCTGCCGGGTGTCGACACCGGGCCACCCCTCGCCGACGACGTGCTCGTTGAGGCTCTCGCCGCTGCCGAGGCCGAGGGTGAAGCGGCCGTCGGCGAGCAGCTGCAGCGTGGCGGCCTTCTGGGCCACGACGGCGGGGTGGTAGCGCATCGTCGGGCACGTCACGTAGGTCATGAGCTCGACCCGTTCGGTGGCCTGGGCGACGGCTCCGAGCACGGCCCACGCGTACGGGGCGTGGCCCTGCTCGGTCAGCCACGGCGAGAAGTGGTCACTGCTCACCTCGAAGTCGAAACCCGCCTGCTCGGCGCCGACGGCCCAGCGCACGAGGTCCTTGGGGCCGCTCTGCTCGGTCATCAGGGTGTATCCGAAGTTGGTCACCTCAGCGACGTACCCGCTCGGCGACCCCTTTCGCGTCCAGGGTTTGTCCACAGTTGTGGATGCGCTGTGGATCTCAGTCCGGCCGGTGCCGGGCCAGGAAGGCGCGGATCGCCTCGCGCGGCCGGTCGCGCAGCTCGGGCCCGTGCGTGAACGCGGCCACGTCGTAGTCGAGCTCGCCGAGCACGTGCGCAGTGCGCTGGGTCATCCGGAAGTCGCTGCAGAACGCCTTGACCGGCCACCGCAGGCCGCGCACGTTGAAGATCGCGTCGCCGGTGATGAGCAGCCGCGTGTCCTCGTGGAGCAGCGAGACGTGCCCGGGGGAGTGGCCGGGCGTGTGCACGACCCGGAGCCCGCCCGCCACCGGGAGCACCTCGCCGTCGGACAGCTCGCGCTCGACGGGCACGGGCTCGAAGTCGCGCCCCGGCCGCGAGAAGCGGTCGACGAGCCGTCCCAGCAGGAAGCTGCGGTCGCGCGGCGGCGAGGATCCCTCGCTCGCGTATGCCGCGTCGTCGTGGTGCAGCGTGAACGCCCGCCCGGTCTCGCGGGCCACGTGCGCCGCCCCTCCCGCGTGGTCGGGGTGGGCGTGCGTCAGGACCAGCCGGGTCACGTCCGAAGGCGCCGAGCCGATCAGCGCGAGGGCCCCCATGACCTTCGGTCCCGAGGTCTTGACGCCCATGTCGACGAGGGTGACCTGCCCGTCGTCGTCGCGCAGGACGAAGCCGTTGACGAAGTCGCCGACGAGGGGGATGCGCCAGATGTTCGGCGCGAGCTGGACGACGCGGGCCCTGGCCATGGGCCTGACGATAGCGGGGGCGCCGCCTCGTCGGCAGGTGATGGAACGGGAGTCCTTCGGGTAGGGGCCGAAGGTGGCGGCACACGTCGCCACGACCCGATCATCCGCCGTCGAGGCGGCACCAGGAGGACGACGTGAGCAAGCGAGTGGCATTCCTCGTCGCGAGCGAGGGGATCGAGCAGGTCGAGCTGACCGACCCGTGGAAGGCCGTGACCGATGCCGGGCACGAGGCGGTGCTCGTCAGCCCCGAGTCCGGCGAGGTGCAGATGTTCAACCACCTCGACATGGGCGACACCCAGCCGGTGGACGTCACCGTCGCGGACGCGAAGGCCGACGACTTCGACGCGCTCGTGCTGCCGGGTGGCGTGGCCAACCCCGACAACCTGCGCACGCACGAGGACGCCGTCGCGTTCGCGCGCGACTTCGTGGCGTCGGGCAAGCCGGTCGCAGCGATCTGCCACGCGCCCTGGACGCTGGTCGAGGCCGGCGTGCTCAAGGGGCGGCGGCTCACCTCGTGGCCGAGCCTGCAGACCGACATCCGCAACGCCGGTGGGGACTGGGTCGACGAGTCGCTCGTCGTCGACGGCAACCTCATCACGAGCCGCAAGCCCGACGACCTGCCCGACTTCTGCGGCGCCGTCGTCGAGGCGCTCGAGCACGGCGCGGCCGCGCGGTCGGCCTGACGCCCGGAGACGGGCTCCCGCTCAGCCGAATCCGTTGCGCGCCAACGGGTGCAGCAGTTCACGCTCCTCGTAGGCCAGGTGTGACAGGAGCGTGTCGGTGAGCAGGTCGAGGGCGCGCTCGACCTCGTCGAGCGCGCCCTCACCCGCGCTGCCGTAGCCGTCGGTTCCGACGAGCCCGACCAGCGCCTCGTCGAACTGCTCGAGCACGTCGGCGATGACGTGGTGCTCCTGCTCGAGCCGGTCGATGACGGCGCCCAGGTCCGGCTCGGCCCGCCGGAGGTGGACGAAGATGCTCCGGTCCTCGAGCGTGTGGTGCCCGGTGACGAGGCGGCAGTACGTTTCGCAGTAGGCGCCGAGCGTCCAGTTGTTCTGGCGCATCGCCATCGTGTTGATGACCGAGCGCGCCGCGCCCGTCGACAGTGCCCCGCGGCGCACCTGTCCCACGATGTCGCGCAGCTGGGCGAGCTCGCCGCGGAGGTGGTCGTGCACGTCGACCAGGTGCTGGGGCACGGCCTGCTCGGCCGGCGTGTAGACCGCGTTCGTGGGTCTGGGGGCCACCGGTCGGTCGTCCTCGCGCCAGGGCATCGCCGCGCCGAGGCGTGGGCTGTCCGCCGTCGCGCGCACGGTCAGCGGGCCGCGTGAGGTGGCGGCCGGCACACGCGACGGGACGCTCGTCGCCGCTCCGGTCGACGCGGGCGTGGCCTCCGGTTCGACGGCACGCCTGGCGCGCTCCGCGTCGACGAGCTCGCGCACCGCCGGTGCGACCTCTGCAGCGAAGCGGCGCAGCACGTCGGGGTCGTCGGTGCCGAGCACGTAGGTGCTCATGCCTGCCGCCAGGCTCAGCTCGGCGAGCTGCTCGGCCCAGTCGTCGGCCGTGCCGCGCAGGAAGCCGCTGCCTGTGCCGAACTGGCCGAAGACGTTGTACATGCGGCGGATCGCCTGCGGGCCGCGGCCGGCCGCCTCTGCCGCCTCGTCGATGACAGCGTTGAGGCCGGGCAGCGCGTCCGGCTCGGCGTAGCCCTGGCTCGGCAGCCAGCCGTCCGCGAGCCGCCCGGTGACCCGCAGCATCCGCGGCCTGTAGGCGCCGAGCCAGATCTCGACCGGGTGCACGGGGAACGGCCCGGCGTGCATGCCCTTCACGGAGTAGTGCTCGCCCTCCATCGTCACCGAACGCGCGCCGGGGTGGTCCGGGCCCTGACCCCAGGCGGCGCGGATGATGCGGATGGCCTCGACGAGCGCGTCCACTGCCTGCTTCGGGCTCCGGCGCTCGGCACCCGACGCGACGATGGCGTCCCAGAACGCGCCGGTCCCGAGGCCCAGCTCGGCCCGGCCGCCGCTGATGACGTCGAGCGTCGCGACCTGCTTGGCCAGCCCGACGGGCGGGCGAAGGGGCAGGTTGGCCACGTTGGCGGCGACGCGGATCGACGAGGTGCGGGTGGCCACCGCCGTGAGCAGGGTCGAGGTGTCGAGGTGCTTGGCGTTGTAGGGGTGGTCCTGGACGGTGAACAGGTCGAGGCCCAGCACGTCGGTCAGCTGCGCCAGCTCGAGCGTGTCGTGCACCCGTGAGGCGTCCGGGCTCGCGAACACCCCGAACTGCAGCTCGTGCCCGTAGTCCATGCGGTCAGCGTGGCATACGCTCCGGGGCATGACCGGGCACGACGCCGACGAGGCTGCCGTCGAGGCTCTCCGCGCCCTCGTCCGCATCCGGACGGTGTCGGACTGGGACCCCGAGCAGGTGGACCGTGCGACCTTCGAGGCGTTGCTGGGCGAGCTGCGCGAGCGCTTCCCACGGCTGCACGAGGTGTGCGAGGTCGAGCGGATCAGCGGTGACGCGCTGCTCGTGCGGTGGCCGGGGCGCACCAGCGAGGCGCCGGTCGTGCTCATGGCGCACCTCGACGTCGTGCCGGTCGACGACCCGTCGGTGTGGACGCACCCGCCGTTCGCCGCCGAGCTCGTCGACGGGTTCGTCTGGGGCCGTGGAACGCTCGACTGCAAGGGCTCGCTCGTGGCGACGTGCGCCGCTGTCGAGGCTCTCGTCGTCGAGGGGATGGTGCCGCGGCGCGACGTGTGGCTGTCGTTCGGCTGCAACGAGGAGGTGTCGGGCCGTGCGGCGAAGGACGCGGTGGCACTGCTGCGCGAGCGCGGGCTGGAGCCGTGGTTCGTTCTCGACGAGGGCGGCGCGATCGTCGAGGGGGCGCTCCCGGGGGTCGACGTCCCGATGGCCGTGATCGGCGTCTCCGAGAAGGGCACCGTCGACGTCGACCTCACGGCCCGTGGCGACGGCGGGCACGCCTCGGCGCCCAGGCGGATGGGTGCGACGGCCCGCCTCGCCCGCGCCATCCTGCGCCTCGAGCGCAGGCCGTTCCCCAGCCACCTTCCCGATCCCACCGTCGACATGCTCGAGCGTGCCGGCGCCCACGCCCGTATGCCGTATGCCGCGGTCTTCGCCAATGCGCGCCGGCTGCGTCCTGTGCTCTCGCGGGTGCTGCCGCGGCTCGGTCACGAGACCGCGGCCCTGACGCGGACGACCGTCGCGGTGACCCAGCTGAGCGGCTCGCCGGGTGCGAACGTCATCGCGGCGACGGCGCGGGCGCACGTCAACATGCGGGTCATGGTGGGGGAGACGGTCGACGGCGCGATCGAGCGGATCCGCCGGACCGTGGCCGACGACCACGTCGAGGTGTCGCTGGTCAGCGGCGACGAGCCGAGCCCGGTGTCGCCGACGGACGACACGGCATACGCCCTGCTGGAGTCGACGCTGGCGGACGTCTTCCCGGGCACGGTCGCGGTGCCCTACGTGATGCTCGCGGCAACGGACTCGCGCCACTTCCACCGCGTCTGGCCGCGCGTCTACCGGTTCACGCCGTTCCGCATGAGCGATGCGCAGCGGACGTCGATCCACGGTGTCGACGAGCGCATCGGGGTCGCTGACCTCGTCGACGGCATCCGGTGGTACCGCCGCCTCATCGAACAGCTCTGACGTCCGAACACCCTGAGCGAGAACAGGATCCGCATGTCCGACAGCACGGTCGTCTCCGACGCGGCCCGGGCGATGGCCCGCAGCCCCATCACGAAGGTCGTCGGTTTCCTCATCTGCGTCGAGCTGGCGAGCGGCGTTCTGCAGGGCTACTACACGCCGATCTTCACCGACATCGCGCGGCACCTGTCGATCCGCGACGCGGACGTCAACTGGTTCGAGGCGGCGCAGCTCGTCGTGTCGGCGCTCGTCGTGCCGCTGCTCGCCCGCCTCGGCGACCTGGTCGGACACCGCAAGGTGCTGCTGCTGTCGACCGTGGTCACGGCGGTCGCGTCGTGGGGCGTCGCGTTCGCGCCGAGCTTCGGCACGTTCCTCGTCGCGTGGGCGATCCAGGGCTTCTACGTCGTGTGGCTGCCGATGGAGGTCGCCATCATCCACCGCCGCACCGGAGGAGCCGAGCGCCGCGTGCGAGGCGCTGCCGGACTGCTCGTCGCCGGCCTCGAGCTCGGCGTCATCGCCGGGGCGCTCACCAGCGGGGCCCTCGCCGAGTCGCTCGGGATGACAGGGCTGCTCGCGCTTCCGGCCGTCGTCGTCACGCTGGCCCTGCTCGCGATCTGGTTCGGGGTGGAGGACACTCCGGGACTCGGCCGGGGGCGCGTGCACTGGCGCGCCTTCGCGCTGCTGACCCTCGCCCTCGGGCTCGTCATGGCCGGTCTCGTCATGGTGAGGGTGCAGGGCCCGGGCAGCGTGTGGCCGTGGGTCGTCATGGTGCTCGGCGCGGTGACCTTCGTGCCCTACGCCCGGATGGAGCTCGCGTGCGCGTGGCCGCTCGTGGACCTGCGCGTCCTCGCGATGCGCGGCCAGTGGCCGATCCAGGCGACGGCCTTCCTCTTCGGCGTCTCGGTGCTCGGGGCGCAGATCCCGCTGTCGACCTTCGCGCGCACCGACCCCGCCGTCACCGGCTACGGCCTGGGAGCCGGCGCCGGCCGCGTGTCGGTCATCATCGGCGGCTACGTGCTGTCGCTCGCGGTGGGGGCGCTGCTGCTCCACGTGCTCGGCCGTCGGGTCGGCACACGCATCGCCATGGTCGTCGCTGCCGTGCTGGTCGCCGCCGGCTACCTGCTCTTCCTGCCGTTCCACGACACGCTCGCCCAGACGCTGACGAACATGGTGGTCGCGGGGCTCGGGTCGGGCGCGCTGGTGGCCGGCCTGCCCACGGCCGCAGCCGCTCAGGCGCCGCCGACCCACACCGGCCTGACCACGGGCATGACCAACACGACGAAGACGATCGGCGGCGCGTTCGCCTCGAGCGTCTTCGCGATCGCGCTCGCCGCGACGGGGTCGGTCGACCCGGAGGCCACCGCCCACGCGTCGCTGTCGGGCTACATGACGGTGTGGGCGATCTGCGGGGTCACGGCGCTGGTGGCGGCGGTCTTCCTCCTCGTGGTCCACGCATCGGAGTCGCGCACGCCGGCCTGACGCGGGACCGTTGGACCATGCGCCTCGCCTCGTACAACGTCGAGAACCTCTTCGACCGGGCCAAGCTGCTCGCCTCGAGCGACTGGCAGGCGGGTCGCCCGCTCCTCGAGGCGTACACCGAGCTGACGAAGGTGCTCCAGCAGCAGGCGTACTCGGCGGACGACAGGCTCGCGATCGTCCGGCTGCTCGGGACGCTCGGGCTGACCGCGACCGACGATGCGGCATACGTGCGCCTGCGGCAGAACCGCGGCCGGCTCGTGAGTCGCTCGCGCGACGGGACGGTGACCGTGGTCGCGGACGGACGTGGCGACTGGATCGGCTGGCTCGAGCTGAAGCGTGAGTCGGTGACCGACCTCGCGGTGCGGCACACGGCGCAGGTGGTGCACGACCTGCAGGCCGACGTGCTCGGCGTCGTCGAGGCCGAGGACCGCTGGGCGCTCAAGCACTTCAACGCCGACCAGCTGGCCCCGCTCGGCGGCCGGCTCTACGGGCACGTCATGCTCATCGACGGCAACGACGAGCGGGGCATCGACGTCGGCCTGCTCACCCGCGGTGACATCGAGATCACCGGGATCGTGAGTCACGTCGACGACGCCGACCTCGCGGGTCCCGTCTTCAGCCGCGACTGCCCCGAGCTGTCGCTGGCGCTGCCCGGCGGTGGCCGGCTGCTCGTCCTCGTCAACCACCTCAAGTCGAAGGGCTACGGCGGACCGGAGTCGAACGTGCGGCGCAAGCGCCAGGCCCAGCGGGTCCGCGAGATCTACGAGCAGCGCCGCGCCGAGGGGCACGACCTCGTGGCCGTGGTCGGCGACCTCAACGACACCCCGACGAGCGAGCCGTTGTCGCCGTTGCTCGGTGCGGGCGGCACCGGGGTCGCGGCCACGCCGAGCGACCTGCGCGACGTGTCGGCGTTCCCCGGGTTCGACGACGGCGGGTGGCCGGGCACGTACGGCACCGCCAACAAGGGCAACAAGATCGACTACATCCTGTGCTCGCCGGCGCTCTTCGAACGCGTAACGGCGGCGGGCGTCCACCGCGCGGGCGTGTGGACCGCCTCGGGCCGCTGGCCGATGTACCCGACGCTGATGCGTGAGCAGGACGCGGCCTCGGACCACGCCGCGGTCTGGGTGGACGTCGATCTCTGACGCCCGTCGGCGGTGAGTGGTGTGATAGGGCCATGCAGATGCCGAAGCACAGCGACGAGGCCAAGGCCCACTTCCGGTCCCTCGTGAACGACGCCCTCGGAGTCGAGGTGAAGCCGATGTTCGGCAGCCTCGGTGCCTTCGTCAACGGCAACATGTTCGCCGGCCTCTTCGGCGAGGACGTCGGGGTCAAGCTCGATCCTGCGGGGCTCGACGAGCTGGGTGCCCTGCCCGGCAGCGGGCCGTTCGGGCCGGCCGAGCGGCCGATGGGTGGCTACCTGTCGCTGCCTGCCGACCTCGACGACGATGCCCGCACGGCCTGGATCGACCGGGCGCGCGACCACGTCGCCACGTTGCCGCCCAAGGTGAAGAAGCCGAAAAAGTAGGCTTCACGCTCACTTGGGGCGCGAAAACCATTGGCGCCCAGTGACGTCGACGCGTCACTCTTGTGAGGCACGGGGTGGGCAAGCAGCCGCGGTGGCGTGCCATCAACGGTCCTGCGCGTCGGACTCACCCAGGGATGCAGCGCTCTGTCCAAGCGCCTACTCCAGGTGACGGTGCCGCGGCACCAGGGGTTCAACTCCCCAGGGCGTCGTCGCCCGTGACCCGTCGTGCGCAGCCCTGCGGACCCGCCTGTGTTGCTCGCGCGTCACCTGCCCGGTCCCCGCGGCGCGCGTCGCGCGGGTGGCGGCGCTCACCGACAGCACCAACCGAATGCAAGCCAGCCGAGTCGACCGTGAAGGAGGTCGCCAGAATGTCGATGTCACTGACGAAGTTCACGATCGAGCCGCGCCACTGCGCGCTCCGCTACCGGCACGGCGTCCTCGAGCAGGTG
>JABFXB010000460.1 GCA_013361975.1 Dermatophilaceae bacterium | reverse complement strand
GACACGACCGCCGCCGCACCAGCAGGACCAGCAGGACCCTGCGGCCCCGCAGGTCCGGGCACGACAGTCGCCGGGGGTGCGGGCACCGGCACGGGCGACTGTCCGAGGGCCTTGAGCCGCGCGTTCGCCTGCGCCAGAGCGTCGTCCTGAAGGTCGTTGGAGGTGGCGAGCGCCGCGCGGTCACGGTCTCCGCGCTCGACGTCGCTCGACAGCGACAGCACGAGCACGAGCAGCCACACGATGAACGCGACGACGATGATGACGGCGGCGATGATCGCGAGCCGGAGCGTCCGCTCCCTGCCGGCCCACGCCTTGAGCCTGTCCATGCCGAGCATCCGGCTCACCTTCCGACGAAGTTGATGACGGCGATGACGATGGTCACCAGCCACCCGACGCCCGCGACGATCCCGGCGACGGCTACCTGACGGCGGAACGCGGTGTCGGCGCGGTCCTTCTCAGCCTTCTCCGCCTGGAGGCGCTGGTCCCGCTCGTCGGCTTCGCGTTCGAGCTTGATGACGTTGACCTCGATCGCCGACGTGACGCGACTAACGGACCGCTGCTCGGCCTCGTACACGTCCTTGCGCACGTAGCCCTGCTCGAGCTTGTTGGTGAGCTCGCGGATCGCGGAGACGGCCTCTTCGAGTCGTCGGGCGAGTTCGGTCATCGACGGCTCCACGGCTACCCCTTCTGTCGTGGGCAGGCTTGGTGCGGCTGCATGTATCAGGAGCGTCGCTGGCGCCACTGATCGTGTGGTGCCCACCTCCGGCAGTGCCCGCTGCCGGGGGTGGGTCCTTCTGGGCTGAGGTGGCCCTGACCGGCTACGGCGCGGTCGAGGCGATCGTGGAGAGGTTGTAGACGCCGAAGTTGCCGAGCCGGACGGTGAAGTTGGCGCCGACCGGGAGCGTGCCGATGACGGTGTCGAGAGAGATTCTCGTCGTGCCCGACGGGACTGTGGTGACGAACCAGAGCAGCCCGACCGGGCAGACCGTGCCGAGCGCCGCGACAGGCGTGTAGGACGTCGAGGAGCCGCCGTTGGTGTCGAGCCGGAACCGCAGGCCCGCCGTGCTGTTCGGGGTGATGCCGGAGGCGACGGTGACCTTGGCGCGGCAGGTGAAGAGCAGCCGGTCGCCGACCGCGAACCCGGAGCCGGTGTTGACGGAGAACGACTGGAACTGGCGGAAGTTCCCGCTCGAGGCGGCGTTGGTGTAGGACACCCGCGAGCGCGCGGCGGCGTTGCGGGCGAACGTGACCCGGCAGGGCGGGCAGGGTGCGGCGGCGTTGCCGGACGTGCTGCGGCTCGGCGTGCCCGCGTACTGCCCCGAGCGCGCCGAGCTCTGGCGCTAGGCGGTGTAGTAGTCGACGACGCCGCCGTTGGCGACGCTGACGACGGTGGGGCACCGGTTGGTGCGGGTGCCTCGAACGTGAATGGCGCCGGCGGTGGCCATGAACGCGACGGGGGAGCCGTCTGCGGTGCACTCGTCGACCCACATGACGGCCGGGTCGCCGGCGTAGCCCACGGCGTCGACGCGGAAGCTCGAGTCCTGCCCGGTCCCGGCGGTGGACTGTCCGACGGTCGATCCCAGTACCCACGTCTTGGCGCTGTTGACGTCTGCCAGGACGGGGCCGCCGGAGACGTCGTAGTAGCCGCCGACGCGGATGCCGCGCACGTCCTCGTGCGCGGTGCTGGCGTTGTTGCTGCCAGGGTTGCCGAGCCCGTTGTGGTGCGAGCGGCAGTCGACCTCGATGAAGTCGGGGCGGGTGCCGGCGGTGTGGTGGTAGTTGAACCCGTCGAGCAGGTTGGAGGACGCCTCGCAGCGGCGCAGGATGCACCCGATGCCGCCGTCGATGGACAGGCCGTTCGCCGCACCCGAGTAACGGAACGTGCAGTCCTCCGCGAGGATCAGCGCCGACGCGCTGCCGCGCAGGCCACGGGTGGAGTGGCCCTCGAAGTCGATGCCCCGCACGTAGGCGGTGCCGGCGGTCTGGTCGATACCGGCCGTGATGCCGGCGATGCCGAGCCTGATCTGTGGCCGGTTGGTGTTGACGGAGAGGTTGGTGTTGCCGATGCACCACACGTAGACGGTGGTGCCGACGATGGCCCACTGTCCGGGGCCGGTGATCGAGGCAAGGTCAGCCTTCTTGACGTACTGGGTGTAGTCGCCCCAGCTCGTCCGGTTGTTGACGTCGACGACCTGCTCCGTGCCCGAGCGGGTCGTCTGGTAGATCGACCCCGACGTGAGGGTCCACGTCGTCGCGCCCCACGAGTTCCAGCCCGTCACCTTCACGCCCGGCCCGGCCGCGATGTGGTTAATGCTCTTCGTCGTGGCGGTCGTGGTGTGGGTGTCGCGGAAGTATTCACCTGGGGCGTAGATGATGGTGCCGACGTCGGGCTTGGCGAGCGCGGTGGGGATCGGGCCGGCGTTCGCCTCCGACGTGCAGTCGCCGGTGCCGAGCGATGCGGGTGCGACGTAGTAGGTGACGCCTGCGGCGGGGCGTAGCGCGTCCAGGTCCAGGTCGCAGTAGAACCGGCCCCCACCCAGCCGCGAGATGCGGGGGATGGTGAGGTTTGTGAGGGCGAACCCGGCGGGCGCGGTGACCTGGCGGCCCGGAGCGTACCGGGCGTCTGCGGCGTTCTTGGTCAGGCCGGGGGCGTCGAGGATGCCCATGCGTAGTCCTCTCAGGAGACCGTGATCGCGGGCACGGTGGTGGCGGCGCCGTCGGCGTTGCGGGTGATGGTGGGCTGGGTGTAGGTCTTGATGGCCGGCGAGCCGTAGGTGATGCTGTAGGAGTCGACAGCGCCGGGGAACGCTGTCGAGACGACGAGCGCCGTGTACGTGCCGGGTGTGCCGTCGGGCCACACGACCGGCGCCGAGGTCGCCGCTCCGTTGGAGTCGCGGGTGACGGTGCCAGCGATGAGCGCGTCAGGGTTGCGGGCGAGGGAGGCGTCACGGATCGCGCCCGTCACGTTCCCGGCAGCGGTCTCGGCAGCGGCCTGCGCCGCGCGGGCCGCGTCCTGTGCCGCCTTCACCCCGGCGTCGACAGAGTCGGTGTAGTAGCCCATCAGTCGGTCCCCTCGTATCGGTCCAGCTCAAGGCGAAGCAGCAGCCGTGACGCCCTCGCGAGCGTGCGGATGTGCGTGGCAGGGTTGCCGTTGATCTGCGCGTCCGTCAGCGCCACCACCGCGCCCAGG